>NZ_DURI01000314.1 GCF_012837295.1 Corynebacterium sp.
CGTCGGGGCGGGCTGCGTCCACGCCCCGCAGGCGCGCATCATCCTCGCCGCGGCCATCGCGGCCGGCGCGCACCCCCAGACCCTGTTCTAGGCGGGAGCGCCGGGCGCGGCTCCGGCGTCGTCCCGGGCGCCGGCCTCTGATTCCTTTGGCGGCTGATCCGCCCATTCGGCGGCGTCGTCGTGCTCGGCGAACCAGTCCTCCCAATCGAGGCTGCACAACGGCGAGCACTCCCGCAGGTCGGGGTCGTCCTCGGGGAGGCTGATCCCCCGGCCCGGACCGGTCGACCGCGATTCGAACCGCACCGACACGACCCCGTGCCCGGACCCCTGCACCCAGCCGTGCCCGTGCTCCGGGTGATGGACGTCGGAGGTCGGCGCCCACTTCGAATCGGACACCCGGTACACCGGCAGCGCCCCGTCGCCGGTGAGCTCCACCAGACCGGCGGGCACGTCGGCGAGCCCCGGCACCGTGTCTTCCACGACTTGCCCGCGATCGAGCTCGGGGAACAGCACGGCCTGCATCGTCGAGTCGAGGCCCGACAGCCCCACGCCCACCAGCCGCACCGGCCCGATCGAGGTGGGGTCGAACGCCAGGCGGTGCGCCACCGACAGCAGCGTCTCCACGTCCTGCGTCGCGTACGGCAAGGTTTCGGACCGCGTGTGCAGGCTCAGGTCGGCCAATCGAACCTTGACGGTGATCGTGCGCGCGCCGCGGCCGTCGGCGAGCAACCTGCCGTGCGACTTCCGCCCGGCGCGCTCGATCGCCGAATGCATCTGCGCGGTGGAGTCCAGGTCCCGCGGGTACGTGTACTCCGCGGAAATCGACTTCGCGATGTCCCGTTCCTTCACCGGCCGATCGTCGATGCCCCGGGCCAGCAACTGCAGCGCCGGCCCGACGGTGCGCCCCAGCGTGATCTCCACGTCGCGGCGCTCGAGTGCGGCGAAGTCCGCGATGGTCTCCACTCCCTGTGCCTTCAGCTTTGACTCGGTGACGGGACCGACTCCCCAGAGCTTGCCGACGGGCAGCGGGTCGAGCAGTTCGTGCTGCCTCGACTTTTCGATGATGTAGACCCCGTCCGGCTTCGCCAGCCCGGAACCGATTTTGGCGAACTGCTTGCCCGGGCCCGCGCCGATCGACGAGGGCAGGCCGGTCTCGGCGCGGATGTCGGCGCGCAATTGCTGCGCCCACTCCTCCACCGTCACCGCGTCCGCGCCGGCGAGTTCCGCGGGCTCCATGAAGGCTTCGTCGACGCTGAGCTGTTCCACCACCGGCACGCGGTCGCGGATGATCGAGAACACGCGGCGCGACACCGGGCCGTAAATGCCCTTGCGGGGACTGACGATCACGGCGCCGGGCGGCATGAGGCGGCGGGCCTGCATCATCGGCATGGCCGAATGCGCGCCGTGGGCGCGGGCCTCGTAGGAGCACCCGGCGACCACGCCGCGCCCGCCGACCCCGCCGACGAGCACCGGCCTCCCCCGCAGCGTCGGCCGGGTCAGCTGTTCGACGGACGCGTAGAACGCGTCCATGTCGATGTGCAGGACCCAGCGATGCATGACTGCCCAGCATAGGCGGGGCGCCGGGCTCAGGCGGCGTCGGCCTCCCCGCTCTTCTTCGGTCGCACGTGCGACCGCGCCGCCAGCAGCGACAGCGCGTACTCCACAGCCACCGGGGGCACGTCCATTGCGTCGGCGGCGCCCAGGATCACGTCCTTCGCCCACGACACGGACACCGCGCGGCCCAGACCGAGGAAGCGGAGCACGCGCACGCCCGGGTCCAGCGCATCGGAGCCGGCCAGCAGCCGCATGTGGCAGAAGGAGGTCTCCCCCAGGCCGCGGACGCGCAACCACTCGTTGCGCAGCGCCATCGGGCTGATCCGGAGCCGCTGGCGGAAGCTCTCCATGCCGACGATCCCGGCGTCGTCGAGGACCCTCGCGGCCTCCTCGGCGATGGTCGTCTTCAACCGGCCCGCGATCCGGTTGCGCGGGAACACCGGGCGGCGGGCGGCCGGATCACCCTCCACCACCTGGATCGGCCCGGCTCCCGTCAATCCCGGCAGGTTGCGCAGTGCGACCGCCAGGTCCCACGGCGTCACCGCCGCGATGCCCTCCTCCATCTGCCAGTGTCGCCACCGGTCGACTATGCGATCGACGTCGACGTTGCGGGCGCGGACGGAGAACACCGCGTCGATGATGCACTCCGCCATGTCCGCCCGTCGCGCCCACGTCCACGGCCACGTCTTGCCCGGCCCGAACTCCTCCTCCAGCAATCGGGCCACGGCATCGACCGTGCCCAGGTACTCCACTTCCTCCGGCCCCGGCTCGTCGCCATCGGGCCACGTGCTGCCATTCATCCCCGAACCCCCTCGTTCCACGGGCCCCGGCCCATCCGGCGCCCACGGGTAAACGCTAAGGCCACCACCTCCCGAACGCAGCTCGGGAGGCGGTGGCCAAAGGGCGATTGTGGATCGATCGCGGGGTGTGGACGACGCCCGCGGGCGCCGGCCCCGGGGCCGGACGGAACCGGCTCCCGAGGATGGGGTTCAGGCCATCAGGCCATCAGGCCTTGGCGACCTCCGCGGTGCAGCCGTCGCCCAGGTCGTGGGCCAGCGCCGCGCCATCGACGACGACCTCGAAGGACGTCGCCAGCACCTCGCCGGCGATGAGGTCCTTGTGGCGGTGCGCCCATTCCTCGCGCTCGGCCGGGACGTTCATGGTCACGGAGACCCGGTCGGTGATGTCCAGGCCGCAGGACTTGCGGGCGTCCTGCAGGCCGCGGATGCGGTCGGCGGCCCAGCCACGGGACTCCAGCTCCTCGGTCAGCGTCATGTCCAGCACGACCAGGCCGTCGACGCCGTCGACCTCGGCGGTCGACTCGGCGTTCTCCGCGACCAGGCGGCGGGTGTACTCGCCCTCCTCCAGCGCGATGCCGCCGGCGACGACCACGCCGTCGACGACCTCGTAATCGCCGGACTTCACGGCCTTGATCACCGTCTGCACGTCCTTGCCCAGGCGCGGGCCGGCGGCGCGGGCGTTGACTGCGACCTCGAAGCGGCCCACGGAGGCCACGTCCTCGGTCAGCTCCACGTCGTCGACGTTGACCTCGTCGCGGACGATGTCCTTGAACGGCTCCAGCGCACCGGCGTCCGGGATGGCGACGGTCAGCTTCGGCAGCGGCAGGCGGTTGCGCAGCTGGTGCGCCTTGCGGACGCGCGACGAGGCGGAGCACACAGCACGGACGTCGTCCATCGCGGCCACGAGCGCGTCGTCGTCGGCAAGCTCATCTGCCGTGGGCCACGGCGCGAGGTGCACCGAGCGGCCGCCCGTCAGGGACTTCCAGATGACCTCCGTGGCCAGCGGCAGCATCGGCGCCGCCAGGCGCGTCAGCGTCTCCAGCACCGTGTACAGGGTGTTGAAGGCCTCCGGGTGCTCCTCGTCGCCCGCCCAGAAGCGGTCGCGCGAACGGCGCACGTACCAGTTGGTCAGCGCGTCGCAGAACCAGCGGATCTCGTCGGTCGCGCCGGCGATGTCGGTGTCGTCCAGCTTCTCCGTGGTCGCCTTCACCGTCGCGGCGAGCTTGGCCAGGATGTAGCGGTCCAGCACGTTGTCCGAATCCGTCGCGCGCTGCGCCGGCTTCGACGCGTAGAGCTGCAGGAAGGAGTAGGCGTTCCACATGGGCAGCAGCGCCTGGCGCACGCCGTCGCGGATGCCCTGCTCGGTGACCACCAGGTTGCCGCCGCGCAGGATCGGCGAGGACATCAGGAACCAGCGCATCGCGTCGGAGCCGTCGCGCTCGAAGACCTCGTTGACGTTCGGGTAGTTGCCCTTCGACTTGGACATCTTCAGGCCGTCGTTGCCGAGCACGATGCCGTGGGCGACGACCTTCTTGAACGCCGGGCGGTCGAACAGGGCCGTCGACAGCACGTGCAGCGTGTAAAACCAGCCGCGGGTCTGGCCCGAGTACTCGACGATGAAGTCCGCCGGCGAATGGGTGTCGAACCACTCCTTGTTCTCGAACGGGTAGTGCTTCTGCGCGAACGGCATGGAGCCGGACTCGAACCAGCAGTCCAGGACCTCCGGCACGCGGCGCATCATGGACTTGCCGGTCGGGTCGTCCGGGTTGGGGCGCACGAGCTCGTCGATGTCGGGGCGGTGCAGCGACTTCGGGCGTTCGCCGAAGTCGCGCTCCAGCTCCGCCAGCGAACCGTAGACGTCGACGCGCGGGTACTCGTCATTGTCCGACACCCACACCGGGATCGGCGAACCCCAGTAGCGCGACCGCGAAATGTTCCAGTCGCGGGCGCCCTCGAGCCACTTGCCGAACTGCCCGTCTCGCATGTGCTCCGGCATCCACTCGATCTGCTCGTGGTTGAGCTCGACCATGCGGTCGCGGAACTTGGTCACGGCCACGAACCACGACGGCAGCGCCATGTAGATCAGCGGCTCGCCCGAGCGCCACGAGTGCGGGTAGGAGTGCTCGATGGTCTGGTGGCGAACGACGCGGACGGCGGCCTTGAGGTCGCGGATGATGTCCTTGTTGGCGTCGAAGACCAGCTGGCCCTGGTACGGCGGGGTCAGGGACGTGAACTTGCCGTCCATGTCCACCGGGATGACCAGCTCGATGCCGTAGCGCTGGCACGTGATCATGTCGTCTTCGCCGAAGGCCGGGGCCTGGTGGACGATGCCGGTGCCGTCCTCGGTGGTGACGTAGTCGGCCACGAGGATCTGGAACGCGTTGGGCTGGTCGGCGAAGAAATCGAAGATGGGCCGGTAGGTCAGGCCCTCCAGCTGCGCGCCCGTGTAAGTCGCCACGACCTCGCGGTCCTTGCCCAGCTCCTTGGCGAACGACGCCACCAGGTTGGACGCGAGCAGGAAGGTGCGGCCGGCGAACTCCGCCAGGCCCTTCTCGCCGACGCGCACCAGCGAGTACTCCACCTCGGGGTGCACGGCCAGCGCGAGGTTGGACGGCAGGGTCCACGGTGTGGTCGTCCAGGCCAGGGCGGCGGCGTCGGAAAGCTCCGGGTGCTCCGCCAGCGTCGCCTCGCCCGCCGAGCCCGCCACGGCGCCGGTGACCGGGAAGGTCACCGTCAGGGTCGGGTCCTGGCGCATCTTGTACGAGTCGTCCAGGCGGGTCTCGTGGTTGGACAGCGAGGTGTGCTCGGCCCACGAGTACGGCAGCACTCGGAAGCCCTGGTAGATCAGGCCCTTGTCGTACAGCTCCTTGAACGCCCACATGACCGACTCCATGAAGTCGGGGTCCATGGTCTTGTAGCCGTTGTCGAAGTCGACCCAGCGCGCCTGGCGGGTGACGTACTCCTGCCACTCGTTGGTGTACTCCAGCACGGAGGTGGCGCAGTACTCGTTGAACTTGGCCAGGCCCATGTCCTCGATCTGGCCCTTGTCGGTGATGCCCAGCTGCTTCTCCGCCTCGAGCTCGGCGGGCAGGCCGTGGCAGTCCCAGCCGAACACGCGGTTGACCTGCTTGCCGCGCATGGTCTGGTAGCGCGGGACGATGTCCTTGACGTAGCCCGTCAGCAGGTGGCCGTAGTGCGGCAGGCCGTTGGCGAACGGCGGGCCGTCGTAGAAGACGTACTCTTCGTCGCCGTCGCGCTCGTCGATCGACGCCTGGAAGGTTCCGTCGGCGGCCCAGAAGTCGAGGACGCGGTCCTCCAGGGCCGGGAAGCTGGGGCTGCCGGACACGTCGCCGAACTGGTCGGTGCGCGGGTAGGCGCCGCCTGCGGGGGTGGGCTTGTTCACGTGGGTCCTCCGTGGTCGCTGGACCCCGGCCGAAACCGGGGAAAGTGCCACGGGGACGCCTGCCGGCGCGGTACCACCCCGCTTGGCCGTTCCCCACCCCGAGGATGGGGGCGGCCCGCTCATCGTCCGGGCTGTGCGGGCCCGACCCGTCCGGTTCTACTTGGTTTCCCCGCCCACTCCCCGTGCGGGGCGCGGCCGTCGGTCGCCGTTCTTCCGGAACGCTCCCCGGTGATTGCCGGATCACTGCGCATACGAAGGAACAGTATAGACCGGGTCCCCCGCAACGGCGAAGCGCCCGCCCCGTCCCCGGCGATTGCGGGGATGGGGCGGGCGCCTGCGGCACGGTCCGCTTTGCGACGGACCGGCGCGGAGCTCGTTCGCTCTGGCTAGTTGTTGTAGCCGTCGGCCGGAGCGGCGGTCTCGCGGGAGTTGAGCTCGTCGAGCTGCGACTCCAGGAAGGTCTTCAGGCGGGTGCGGTACTCGCGCTCGAAGATGTGCAGCTCCTCGATGCGCCCCTCGAGGGCCTGCTGCTGCTCCTTGACCGTGGTCATGATCTCGGTGTGCTTGCGCTCGGCGTCGGCCTGCAGCTCGGCGGCCTTGTCCTGGGCGGTGGTGATGGTCGCCGTGGAGCGGGCGTCGGCGTCGGAGATCATCTGCTCGGAACGCTGGCGGGCGTCGTTGAGGGTGTTCTCGGCCTCGGTCTGCGCCTCGGAGATCATCTGCTCGCTGCGCTGGCGGGCGTCGGAGAGGGTCTCATCGGCCTCGCGGCGGGCGTTGGACAGGGTCTCATCGGCCTCGCGGCGGGCGTTGGACAGGGTCTCCTCGGCGCGGGCGTCCGCGTCGGAGACGGTGGTCTCGGCGTTGGTGCGGGCGAACGACAGCATCTCGTCCGACTCGCGCTTGGCGTCGGAGGTCAGGCGGTCGGCCATCTCCTGGGCCAGGCCCAGGACGCGGGCGGCCTGCATGTGGGTGTCGGCCGTGGCGACCTCGCCCGACTCGGCGGCCGGAGCGGAGACGAAGCCCTGCTGCTGGGTGCCGGCGTCGGACGACGCGGCGGCCTCGGCGCGGGACTCGGCCTCGGCGGCGCGCTCCTCGGCGTCGCGGACGCGGTCCTCGGCCTCCTCGCGCAGGCGGGCGGACTCCTCGTCCAGGCGGCGCTCGTAATCGGCGCGGACCTCGGCCTCGATCGAGGCGCGCAGGGCGTCCTCGTCGACGTCGGAGGTCTGCGAGTCGGAGACCGGGGCGACGGCGGGGGCGGCCGCGCCGGAGCGGGCGTCCTCCAGGTCGCGCTCCAGGTCCTCGACGCGCAGACGGAGATCCGCGTTCTCGTCCTGGAGCTCGCCGAGCGCATCCTCGACGAGGTCGAGGAACTGGTCGACCTCGTCCTCGTTGTAGCCGCGCTTGCCAATCGGCGGCTTGCTGAACGCGACGTTGTGCACATCAGCTGGAGTCAGCGGCATGGAGAGTTCCCCTTCAAAATTTGTGGACGCTGTATTTTCACGGGACGCACCCGCCGTTGTTCGGCCGGGAACCCGCACGTCGGAATCGGGCTCCCGCCCTTCATCCGGGCGGAAGAAACCAATCCTCGAATGACGATACTTGTTTCTTCCCGCACCATACTACCGACATCACACCTGCAACACACGTCCAGTGCACCCCGAAAACCCCAGGAAACACCGGAGTCCGGCCGGTTAACTCACGACCCAAACCCTAAACCTCCCGCTCAACCTGGGACTTTGACCCGGACAATAGATTCGGAAACCCCGATTGCAAAAGTCCGCAATTCCGCGCGTTCCGCCGCCCCCGCCCGCTTTTCCCCTCCCCCGAACACCAATTTCCACCCCGGGAAACGACGGAACCGGCGGGCCAC
>NZ_DURI01000315.1 GCF_012837295.1 Corynebacterium sp.
CATTCGCGGCGGGGGCCGGTTTTGCCCTTGGTTTGGTCTGCGGGTGACCATCGGTCGACCGTGGTCGGGTCCGACGAACCGCAGCGTCGCCCACGCGGCGCGCGGACAACCCCGGAAACGATACCAGCGGCGGGGCCAACGGCCAAAAACCGGGCGACCCCGTGTGTCCTGCGCCGATTCGGCCCCGGCATGGGCGGGTTGTTATCCTGCCAGCGATGCGAAACCCGGCCCGGGTTTTCCGGCAATCGCGACGACTCCAGACGACGACCCCAGAGGTGCCAACTGAACACGCCCGATCCCGCCAGCGCTTACCGTCATGATCTCGACGGTCTGCGGGGTTTGGCCATCGCCCTCGTCGTTCTGTTCCACGTTTTCGGGGGCTCCGTCTCCGGCGGCGTCGACGTGTTCCTGCTGCTGTCGGGGTTCTTCTTCCTCGGCTCCCAGATGCGCAACGCCGACCGCCCCGGCCAGTCGATCAATCCGCTGCACTCGTTGTGGCGCACGGCCCGGCGGCTGCTGCCGGCGCTGATCCTGGTGCTCGGCGTCACCGCCGTGGCCGCGATCGCGTGGTTCCCCCGACTCCAATCGCCGTCGATGGCCGCCCAGCTGACGGCGTCGATCCTCTACCGGCAAAACCACGCGCTGGCCAACCAGGTGCAGGACTACGCGGTGGCGGGATCCACGGTGTCGCCGCTGCAGCACCTGTGGTCGATGTCCGTGCAGGGGCAATTCTACGTCGCCGGCATCCTCCTGGTTTCCGCGCTGGCCTTCGTCCTCCGGCGCAGGTCCGCCCGCACGGGCCGGCCAACACCCGCCGTGCGCGCCGTGATGCTGCCCATCCTCGTGGTGGCCACCATCGCGTCCTTCGCCTACGCCGCCTGGCTCCACGAAGCGTCTCAGGGCCTGAACTACTACTCGACGTGGTCGCGCATCTGGGAAATCACCGCCGGTGGTCTGCTCATCTACGTGGCCGCGGGCACGTCGCTCCCCGCGAAGATCCGGCCCTGGTTGCCGGCGGCCGGCGTGGTCCTCGTCGTGTCCACCGGCTTCTTCATCGACGGAGCATCGATGTTCCCCGGCCCCTGGGCCCTGTGGCCGCTGCTCGGCGCGGCGCTGGTGATCATGGGCGGCGGCGCCGGCCCGGTCTCCGCCATCCTCGCCTCGCGCCCCATGAGGTGGCTCGGCGACGTCGCCTACGCCCTTTACCTGTGGCACTGGCCCCTGCTCATCCTCGGGCTGCTCGCCGTCGGCGCCAATGCGCCCGGCCGGAAGCTGGGCGCCGCCGTCATCGTCGCCTCCCTGGTGCTGGCCTGGGCGACGCACCGGTTCGTCGAAAAGCCCCTCATGCAGAAGGGCAGGCGACCGAAGGTGGGCGAGCCCGCCGTCCGGAAGGCGC
The DNA here is from genome assembly GCF_012837295.1 of Corynebacterium sp. GTDB lineage: Bacteria > Actinomycetota > Actinomycetes > Mycobacteriales > Mycobacteriaceae > Corynebacterium. Next base: position 1,397 of record NZ_DURI01000315.1, read on the forward strand.
CCCGCGCCCAGGTGCTCGCAGGTTCCGCGCTGGGCCTGGCGGCCGTGCTCATGCTGGCCGCCTCGCCCATCCAGAACCACCGCATCGAACTCGCCCGCGCCGAGGTGCTCGATCCCGTCACCTACCCGGGCGCGCTGGCCGTCACCGACGGGGCCCCCGTGCCCGGCGACGTTCCCTACCGGCCCGGCCAGGACCTGATCAACAACATGTGGCCCCTGCCCGCCCAGGAAGGCTGTCTGTCGCTGCGCAGCGACGACCCCGGCACCGTGGTCACCGTCAAGCGCTACACCGACGAATCGCCGTGCGTCTACGGCGACGTGGACTCCGACCGCTCCATCGTGCTGGTCGGCGGATCGCACTCCGAACAGTGGTTCTCGCCGCTCGAGCAGGTCGCGCTCGACGCCGGTTACCGGCTGGAGGTCATCCTCCGCCCCGGCTGCGCGACGTTCCTCGCCCCGGTGTGGGACATGAACGACCTGTGCGCCGAGTGGTCCAAGGCCGTCGTCGAGCACCTCGCCGACAACCCGCCCGACGTCGTCGTGACCACGTCCAGCCGGCCGGGGTACGAGAACACCGACTACACGCCGGACGGCTACGTCGAGTTCTGGACGACGCTCACCGAGCTCGGTATCCCCGTCGTCGGCATCCGCGACACCCCGTGGCTCATCGACGAGGCCGGCGACCCCTTCAATGCGACGGACTGCGTCGCCGGCGGCGGCGACCCCGTCGAGTGCGGGCCGCGGCGCGAGCGCGTGCTCTCCCCCGCCGACCCCGCCGAGGGGATCCTCGCGGACATGCCGCTGGGCCAGGGCCTCGATTTCTCCGACGTCCTGTGCGGGCCCGTCCAGTGCCCGGCGGTGATCGGCAACGTCTACGTCTACCGCGATGACAACCACCTGTCGGACCACTTCGCCCGATCCCTGTCCGGGGAGATGAAGCGCCGGTTGCTCCCGTTCCTCGAGGACATGGCGGCGCTGAAGGACGAGGGCGCGCGGGAGGCCGGCGAATGAGCCTCTCCCATCGCCACGATCTCGACGGCCTGCGCGGCCTGGCCATCGCCCTCGTGGTCCTGTTCCACGTCTTCGACGGGCGGGTGTCCGGCGGCGTCGACGTGTTCCTGCTGCTGTCGGGGTTCTTCTTCCTCGGCTCGCAGATGCGCAACGCCGACCGCGGCGACCGGTCCATCAACGTGTGGCATTCGCTGTGGCGGACCATCCGGCGGTTGCTGCCATCGCTGATCCTCGTGGTCACCGCGACCGCGCTGGGCGTGCTGGCCCTCGCCCCCGCTCTGGTCAACGGCGAAAACGTGGCGCAGCTGCCCGCGTCGCTGCTCTACGTGCAGAACATCGTCCTCGCCGAGCAGGGCGCCGATTACGCCGCCGCGTCCGCCGAGATTTCGCCGCTGCAGCATCTGTGGTCGATGGCGGTGCAGGGCCAGTTCTACCTGTTCGGCATCCTCGTCGTCTCCGTCGTCTCGTTCATCCTGCGGTCCACGCACGCCCGGCCGCGCGTGGCCACGATCATGGCGCCGCTGCTCGTCGCCGCGACCGTCTCCTCCTTCTGGTACGCCACGGTCCTGCACGGGCAGGCGCAGGGCGCCAACTACTACTCCACGTGGTCGCGCATGTGGGAGCTCACGGCGGGCGGGTTGCTCGCGCTTGCGGTCGCCCGCTTCACGACGCCCCGGTTCGCCGCACCCGTGCTCCCCGTCCTGGGCGTGGCCATGATCGTGTCCACCGGCTTCATGTTCGACGGCGCCGCCGAGTTCCCGGGCCCCTGGACGCTGTGGCCGCTGGGCGGCGCGGTGTTGGTCATCCTCGGCGGCGGCGCCGGTTTCATGTCCCGCATCCTCGAATCTGGCTTCATGCGGATGCTCGGGGACGTCGCCTATGCGCTGTACCTGTGGCACTGGCCGCTGCTCATCATCGCCATGTCGGCCCTGGGCCTCGACGAGGTCGACGCGGGCGTCGGCACCGCCGTCATCGCCGCTTCGTTGGGGTTGGCGTGGCTCACGCACCGGTTCGTCGAAAAGCCCCTGATGCAGAAGGTGCCGCGCCCCCTCATCGGGGAAAAGCGCGCCCGCGCGGCATGGCGGAGCCTGAAGACCGGTCCCGGGGCCGCCCGAGCCGTCGCCGCGATCGTGCTCGTGGCGATGTTCGGCGCCGTGGTCGGACTGGGGCAGGAATACTCGCGGCGCGCCGCGGATTCCGCGGGACAGAGCCTCGACGCCATCACCTACCCCGGCGCCCGGGCGCTGTCCGACGGCTACCCCGTCCCCCGCGGTCTGGAGCCGAAACCCGAACTCGAGTACGTCGGCGAGTCCTACCCGCTGGCCGCCGAGGACGGGTGCATGACCTACTCCCGGGAAGACGCCGGGCACGTCGCCGACGTCAAGCGGTTCGGCGGCGACGCCGGCGAACCGTGCGTGTACGGCGACCCGGACGGGGACAAGACGATGTACCTCATCGGCAGCTCGCACTCCGAACAGTGGAGCACCGTCCTCGACCGCATCGCCCGCGACCGCGGTTGGCGCCTGATCCCCATGACGAGACAGGGTTGCGTGATCACCCTGGGCACCCCGCTGCCCAGCTCCGACGACGTCTGCGTCGAATGGTCCGAAAACGTGCTGGACCGGATCGCCGAGGACCGTCCGGACCTGGTGATCACCACCTCCACCCGCGCCGTGGGCGACTGGGGCGAGGGCCCAGACGAATTGGCCCCCGGCATGGCCGAGGCGTTCCGCTTCCTCGACGGCGAGGGCATCCCGCTCGTCGGCGTGCGCTCCAACCCGTGGCTCGTCGACGAGGACGGCCGACGCCTCAACGCGCCGACCTGCCTCGCGGAGCTCCAGGTCGACTGGGATGACGAGGAAGAGGCGGCGGCGGCCGCCGAGGCTTGCGGTATCGCCCGCGACGAAGGCCTCGCCGACCGCGACCCCGCGGCACGGCTGTTCGCCGGCTTCGACCAAGGCTGGTCCATCGACCTGTCCGACGCGATCTGCCGCGACGACCACTGCCCCGCCGTCGTCGGCAACGTGGTGGTCTACCGGGACTCCAACCACCTCAGCGTGGCCTACGCCGACTCCCTCCAGCCCGTGCTGGCGCGCGAACTGGCGCGGGTGTTCGACGAACTGGAGGGCTAGCGCGCGAAAAGCCGGCGGGATCCATCGCGGATCCCGCCGGCTTTTTCGTTTCAGTGGAGCCCGGCGACCGGCGGTTAGCGGCCCTTGCCGCCCTGGCCGAAGTCCAGGTTGTCCAGGTCGATGCCCTCCATGCCCGGGGGCATCTTGCCCTTCATCTGCTTCTGCAGCTCCGACATGTCCGGCATGCCGCCGCCCATGCCCGGCATCCCCGGCATCCCCGGCATCCCGGGCATTCCCGGCATGCCGGGCATCCCGCCCTGGCGCATCGACTTCGGCGGCGTCGGGCCCCGGCCCTTGCCCTTCTTGCCCTTGCGGCCCTTCTTGTTCTTGCGGTTCGACGGGCGGCCGCCGGGCATGCCGAACTTGCCGGCCATCTGGGCCATCATCTTGCGGGCCTCGAAGAAACGGTCCACCAGCTGGTTGACCTCGCTGACCGCGACGCCCGAACCGGCGGCAATGCGCTTGCGGCGCGACGCATTGAGGATCTTCGGGTCGTTGCGCTCCGCCGGGGTCATGCCGCGGATGATCGCCTGCATGCGGTCGAGGTGCTTCTCGTCGACCATGTCGGCCATCTCGGACATCTGCGCGCCGCCGGGCAGCATCTTCAGGATGTTGCCGATCGGGCCCATCTTGCGGACCATGAGCATCTGCTCGAGGAAGTCCTCCAGCGTCAGCTCGCCGGAACCCATCTTGGCGGCGGTCTTCTCCGCCTCCTTCTGATCGAAGACCTGCTCGGCCTGCTCGATCAGGCTGAGCATGTCGCCCATGCCCAGGATGCGGCTGGCCATGCGCTCCGGGTGGAAGACGTCGAAGTCCTCCAGCTTCTCGCCCGTGGAGGCGAACATGATCGGCTTGCCGGTCACCTCGCGGATCGACAGGGCGGCGCCGCCGCGGGCGTCGCCGTCGAGCTTTGTCAGCACCACGCCGGTGAAGTCGACGCCGTCGCGGAAGGCCTCGGCGGTGACGACGGCGTCCTGGCCGATCATCGCGTCGATGACGAACAGGACCTCGTCGGGGTTGACGGCGTCGCGGATGTCGCGCGCCTGCGTCATCAGCGTCTCGTCGATGCCGAGGCGGCCGGCGGTGTCCACGATGACGACGTCGTGCTGGGTGCGCTTGGCTTCCTCGATGCCTGCCTGCGCCACGGCCACGGGATCGCCGTGGGACGTGCCCATCTCGTGCTCGTAAGAGTCCATCGACGTGCCGGGATCCGGCGCAAACGTGGGCACGCCGGCACGCTGGCCGACGATCTCCAGCTGCTGCACGGCGCCCGGGCGCTGCAGGTCGCACGCCACCAGCATCGGGGTGTGGCCCTGCTTGGCCAGGTGGCTGGCCAGCTTGCCGGCCAGGGTGGTCTTGCCGGCGCCCTGCAGGCCGGCGAGCATGATCACCGTCGGCGGGTTCTTGGCCAGGCGCAGACGCTGCGTGTCGCCGCCGAGGATCTGCACGAGCTCCTCGTTGACGATCTTGACGACCTGCTGCGCCGGGTTCAGCGCCTGCGACACCTCCGCGCCGGCGGCGCGCTCCTTGATGCGCTTGATGAAGGCGCGCACCACGGGCAGGGAGACGTCCGCCTCCAGAAGGGCGAGGCGGATCTCGCGGGCGGTGGCGTTGATGTCCGCCTCGGACAGACGTCCCTTGCCGCGAAGATCCTTCAGCGCCCCTGTGAGCCGTTCGGAGAGTGATTCAAACACGGGTGGTCGATCTCCCTGATGGTGTCGATGTCATGGATGTAGCTTCACCACCATACCCGGCGCCCCCGCCCGGCACGCCAACCGCCGGGGCGGTCAGCGCAGGGCGGCGTCGCCCACTTCGCCGGTGCGCACGCGCACGGCGTCGGTGACTTCGGTTGCCCAGGCCTTGCCGTCGCCGATGGTGCCGGTGCGGGCGGCGTCGGCGATGACGGACAGGGTGGATTCGGCCATGTCGTCGGGGACCACGACGTCGAGCCGGAGCTTCTCGACGAAGGCCACGGCGTATTCGGCGCCTCGGTAAACCTCGGTGTGGCCCTGCTGGCGGCCGAAGCCGCGGACCTCGGAGACGGTCAGGCCCGAGACCCCCGATTCCTCGAGGGCCGCCCGGACGCTTTCCAGGGTGGTGGGCTTGATGATGGCGGTGATGAGCTTCATGATCGTGGCTCTCGCTTTCCTCGCTGCGGTGATGCGGTTCGTGGATGCGGGGGTCTTAGCCCCGGACGATGACCGGGATGCCGCCGGAACTGTCGTAGGCGGTTTCGCGGTGCTCGGCGTTGTCGACGCCGGCGCGCTCGTCGGTCTCGTCGATGCGCCAGCCCATCGCGGACTTCAGGCCCATGGCCAGGATCCAGGTGACCAGGCCGGAGAAGATCATGGCGACGACGGCGATGATGATCTGAATGGCGAAGAGCTTCAGGCCGTCGAGGCCGCCGCCGGTGAGCAGGCCGTCGCCGGAGGCCAGCAGGCCGACGCCCACGGTGCCCCACAGGCCGGCGACGAGGTGGACGCCGACGACGTCGAGGGAGTCGTCGAAGCCGAAGCGGTACTTCAGGGACACGCCCAGGCACGCCAGGGCTCCGCCGACGACGCCGAGGATCAGCGAGGTGACCGGAGTCAGAGCGCCGGCCGCCGGAGTGACGGCGACCAGGCCGGCGACGATGCCGGAGGCGGCGCCGAGCGAGGTGGCGTGGCCGTAGCGCAGGCGCTCGACGGCGAGCCAGCCGAGCATCGCGGCCGCGGTGGCGGCGGTGGTGTTGACCCACGCCAGGCCCGCCATGCCGTCGGCGGCGAAGGCGGAACCGCCGTTGAAGCCGAACCAGCCGAACCACAGCAGCGCGGCGCCGAGCATGACCAGCGGAAGGTTGTGCGGGCGGTGCGCCTCGCGCATGAATCCGTGTCCGCGGCCGATGACCAGGGCCAGGACCAGTGCGGCCATGCCGGCGTTGATGTGGACGACCGTGCCGCCGGCGAAGTCGATCGGCGCGATGGCCGCGACGGTCTCGCCGGCTTCGGTCACGGTGCCGAAGAGCATGGCGGACAGGGAGTCGGCGGAGTGGCTGAGCAGGCCACCGCCCCAGACCATGTGCGCCATCGGAAAGTACGCGAAGGTCGCCCACAGGCCGGTGAAGACCATCCAGGTGCCGAACTTCACTCGGCCGGCCAGCGCACCGGAGATCAGCGCCGTGGAGATCACCGCGAAAGTCAACTGGAAGCCGACGTCGATGATGTTGGCGTAACCGGAGGCTCCGGCGACGTAGTTGCCGGCGTCATCGGTGATCTGGCCGGAGAGGCCGAACTGCTCGAAGGGATCCGCGAAGATGCCCGCGAAAGAATTGGAGCCGTAGGACATCGACCAGCCCCACAGCACGTAGACGACGGTGACGACGCCGAGGGCGCCGAAGGACATCATCATCATGTTCAGTACGGCGCGGCGGCCGGTCATTCCGCCGTAGAACAGCGCCAGCGCGGGGGTCATCAGCAGCACCAGCGACGCGGAAATGAGCATCCACGCCGCGTTGCCGGAGTTCAGCACAACCTCATCGGGGGTCATCGCGTCTCCTATTTTCCTGTGTTCTCAATGGGACGCACATGAGTATCGGGGGGTGCTGTTACGGCGAAACCCGCCGAACGGTTACGTTTCCGTCACCATTCGGCGGGTTGGTGTTTCACCGGCGTTGCGCTTGTTTCCGGGTGGTTACCGGAGCTCCGCGCCCGGGATCAGCCCAGGAGCGCGTCGACGAAGCCCTCGGGCTCGAACGGGGCGAGGTGGTCCGCGCCTTCGCCGAGGCCGACGAGCTTGACCGGCACCCCCAGCTCGCGCTGGACCTGGAAGACGATGCCGCCCTTGGCGGTGCCGTCGAGCTTGGTCAGCACGACGCCGGTGATGTCGACGACGTCGCGGAAGGTCCGCGCCTGCATCAGGCCGTTCTGGCCGACGGTGGCGTCGAGGACCAGGAGCACCTCGTCGACGGCGGCCTTCTTCTCCACGACCCGCTTGACCTTGCCCAGCTGATCCATCAGGCCCGTCTTGGTGTGCAGGCGGCCGGCGGTGTCGATGAGCACGACGTCGGCGGAGTTCTCGATGCCCTTGGCCACGGCGTCGAAGGCGATCGACGCCGGATCGGCGCCCTCCGGGCCGCGGACGGTGGTGGCGCCGACCCGGCGGCCCCACGTCTCCAGCTGATCGGCGGCGGCGGCGCGGAAGGTGTCGGCCGCGCCGAGCAGGACATCGTGGCCCTGGGCGACGAGCACGCGGGCCAGCTTGCCGGTGGTGGTGGTCTTGCCCGTGCCGTTGACGCCGACGACCAGCACGACGGCGGGCTTGCCCTCGTGCGGCAGTGCGCGGATGGAGCGGTCCATGTCCGGGCCGCACTCCTCGATCAGGACCTCGCGCAGCAGCGCGCGGGCCTCGGCCTCGGAGCCCACGCCACGGGAGGCGATGCGCTCGCGGAGCTTCTCCACGACGTTCATCGTCGCCGCGGTGCCGAGGTCGGCCATGATCAGCGTGTCCTCGATCTCCTCCCACGCGTCCTCGTCGAGGTCGCCCGCGCCGAGGATGCCCAGGACCGACTGGCCGATCGCGTTCTGCGAGCGGGACAGGCGGCCGCGCAGGCGGGAGATGCGGCCCTCGGTCGGCTCGATGTCATCCAGCGGCTGCTCCGGCGCTACCGGGGCGACGGCCTCGGTGGCCTCGTCGGCGACGTCGGCGGGGCGGTCCTCCACCGGCGCCGAGTCGGCGACCGGTTCGCGGACGACGTCGTCCTCGGCCCCGACGGGAGCGACGGCCTCGGCCACCGGCTCGTCGACGATAGGCTCCTCGACGACCTCTTCGACGGGCTCGGGCGCCAGGTCGGCCGGGGGCACGACGTCCGGCGCAGGCTCCCCGAGATCCTCGACCTCCGGCAGCGCGGGCTCGTCGGCGAGTTCCTCCGGAACCTCCGGGGCCTCCATGTCGTCGACGGACTCGACGGACTCGACGGGTTCGGACTCGACAACCGGCTCGGGCTCCGGCGCGACAACGGGCTCGGGCTCGGGCTTCGGTTCGACCGTCGGCTCTCCCAGTCCGGATCCCTCCGGACGCGGCGGCAGCGGCGGGGCCGGCGGAGCGGGAGGGGCGGCCTTGGTTTCCGGGGCGGGCGGGGTCTTCGGAGCAGTCGGCGCGCCCAGCTCCTGGCCGGGCAGCAGGTCCGGCTGCTTCTCCGGCTTCGTGGTCTGCGCCGGGGAAGCCGGGGCGGCCGGGGCGAAGTTGAATCCGCCGGTCGCCTGATAGTTGCCGGACTTCTCCGCCTGGGTCAGCTCCTCGGGAGCCTTCTTCTCCTCGAACGAGATGGTGTTCTTCTTCCTGCGGGCCAGGCCCACCAGAAGCAGAATCACCAGCAGCACCACCACGACAACCGCGGCGAGAATGATCCATTGCGTAACCGTCATGCCCACCAGTCTTGCAGGTTCCCGCCAGTCCGGCTCGCCCCGGGTGGCCGCGCGCCCCGGAGCGGCCCGGTGATCCGGGCCCGGTAATACAGTGGCGGCATGATCTCCTCCGCTGCACGGCAACCGATCCGGGATCTCATCGAGTCATTGCCGCCCGGCGCCGTCATCGTCGACGCCGACGTCCTCGATTCCTACGCGCGCGACCGCACCGACGTCCTCGCGGCGGGTGCTCCCATGGCCGCGGTCACCGCCCGCTCCACGGACGACGTCGCCGCGGCGCTGAGATGGGCCCATGCGAACGACGTGCCCGTCGTCACGCGGGGCGCGGGGACGGGACTGTCCGGGGGCGCGACCGCGACGCCGGGCTGCCTGATCGTCTCGCTGGCGAAGATGAACCGGATCCTGGCCATCGCGCCCGATGACTTCGTGGCCCGCGTCGAGGCGGGCGTGATCAACGGCGATCTCGATCGCGCCGCGGCCGAGCACGGGCTGATGTATGCGCCGGATCCGTCGAGCATGGACATCTCCAGCATCGGCGGCAACATCGCGACCAACGCCGGCGGGCTGCGCTGCGTGAAATACGGGGTGACGCGCAACTCGGTGCGCGCGCTGACGGTGGTGCTCGCCGACGGCCGCGTCCTGCGCACGGGCCACGACACCGTCAAGGGAGTCTCGGGCCTGGACCTGGTCGGGCTCTTCTGCGGGTCGGAGGGCACGCTCGGCGTGATCACCGAAGCCACCGTCGCGCTCGTGCCCCGCCCCGCCGGGGATCCGGTGACGCTGCTGGCCCCCTTCCCCACCGCCGACGCCGCGCTCGGCGCAGTGTCGGCGGCGATGCGGCTGGGCGCGGACCCGGAGCTCATGGAGTTCATGGACCGCCGCACGCTGCAGTCGATCGACGATTGGAAGGGCACCGACTTCGCCTCCTCCGGCGGCATGGTGCTCGCGCAGGTCACCGGGCCGGACGCGCGCGGGCGCGCCGAATTGATCGCGCAGGCCTTCCACGTCGGCGGCGCCGAGGACGTCGCGGTGTCCGACGACGCCGCCGAGGGCGAACAGCTCGTCGCCATCCGCCGCATGGCCTATCCCGCCAAGGAACGCCTCGGGCACGCGCTGACGGAGGACGTCTGCGTCCCGCGCTCGCAGCTGGCCCACATGATGCGATTCATCGACGCGCTCGCCGAGGACCGCGGGCTGACCATCTGCACCGTCGCCCACGCCGGCGACGGCAACCTCCACCCCGTGTTCATTTACGACGGCCCCACTCCCGCCGACGTGCCCGACGAGGTCTGGGCGGCGGCGGGCGATGTTTTCCGCGAGGCGCTGCGCGTGGGCGGCACGCTCACGGGCGAGCACGGCGTTGGCACGCTGAAGCGCCGGTTCCTCGCCGAAGAATTGGGCGACATCGGCGTCGAGGTGCAGCGCGCCGTCAAGCGCGCCCTCGACCCGAAGTGCCTGCTCAACCCGGGCAAGGCGCTGGCCTGACCCGGGCCGCCCGGCTCAGGCGATGCGCACGCCCGCGGGCAGCTCCCCGGCCGGCACCTTCAACCTCCGGTGGGCGAAGGCGACGCCCGCGGCGCCGAGCAGCAGGTTGATGCCCAGGCCCGGGCCCCACTTCCAGCCGGGGCGCCCCTCCTCCGGCCGCGGCGTCGCCTGGGTGATCTCGCCGTCGCCCGGTCCGCGCATGGAATCGGCGAGCTCGGCGCACGTCTCCGGCTGATGCTCGGGTTCGTGGAAGGACCGGTCGACGACGTCGCGCACGATGGGGGTCACGCCGGGCGCGTCGCCGGTGTACGGCAGGGCGTCGGACAGGATGACCACGGGATTGGGCAGGAACAGCCATGCGATGCCGCGGGTGTCCAGCGTCCGGATTTCGGTGGTCTCTTCGCGGCACCAGCTGGACGTGTCGTCGAGGTCCAGGTTTTCTTCGTACCGCATCATGTACGCGACCTGCCGGGTCTCGCGGTGCTCGGTCAGCGGCATGGACAGCAGGAACGACACCGGCAGGCCCACGACGAGCACGGCGACGACGAGGTAGACCAGCATCGTCGACGACGCCGTCCGCGGCGTCAGCGCCGACAGCCCGAGCCCCATGCCGGAAATGGCCAGCAGCAGCAGCGCGACGACGGCCACCCCGAGCAGCAGCGCCCACCACGGCAACCCGCCGCGGATGACCGTCCACACCAGCACGGGCAGGGACACGAGCAGGAACGCCAGGGAGGCCAGCCATGCGGCCAGGAGCTTGCCGACGGCCACCGCCCACGCCGGCACCGGCGCAGCCTGGATGAGGGCCAGCACCCCGTCCCGCCGATCGCCGTTGATGGACGTCGCGGTTTGGGCGGGAGCCACCATCAGCCCGACGAGGAGGACGAAGAGCAGGGTGCCCGAGGCGATGGCCTCGGCCGACGCCCGCTCCCACGTCGCCTCGTCGCCCAGCATGCCCGGGCCCACGGAATCGAAGAACAGCGTCTGCAGGACCACGGTGCCCACGAGCACGACGAACCAGCCGATCAGCAGCACCCGCCACCGCGTCGACCGCGCCCGTTGGGTCAGTTCCAGCGACAGCACTTCGCGCATCGCGTTCATCGGCGCGCACCCCATTCCAGGTATCGGGATTCCAGCGTTCTCCGGCCGAAGGACGCCACCACCACTCCGGCGGCCAGCGCGCGGGCCAGCGCCGCCGAGGCCTCCGCCGGTTCGGCGGCGAAGTCCGCCCACGCCATGCGCGGCCCGTCGTCGGGCGACTCGCCGCCCAACGCGATGCCGATCGCGGGATCCTCGGCATCCGCCCAGCGGCGCAGCGCCCCGTCCTCCCCGTCGGCCCCGGCG
>NZ_DURI01000316.1 GCF_012837295.1 Corynebacterium sp.
AGCACTTCGTTGGCGGCGTGGGGGGCGTCGGCCAGTTCGCCCGACGTGTCGTCGGGGTGGCGGGTCAGGTTGATGACGGCGAGGATGAATCCTCCCCAGATGATCAGGATGAACAGCGCCATCATGACGATCGCGATTCCGGACATGGTCTACTCCTCCCGGTAGTCGGTGTTCGCGGCGGATGCCGCGGTGGATCCGTGGCCGGCGGGGGAGTCCGCAACGGCGGTGGTGGTGGGCGCACCGGTGTGCGCGTCCTCGGCGGCGATGGGATCGCCGGTGGAGGCCTTGCGGGGCAGGTGGGTGCGCTGGCGCGACGCGGGCGTGACGCCGAAGTCGGTGCCGGGCGGGCCGCTGAGCGAGTGGCGGCCGCGCCACGGCAGGACCGTGAGCACCAGCGAGCCGAAGAAGATGATGCCGATGACGCCCCAGCCGAAGACGTTGATCTGGGTGTCGGAGTAGTCGCCGTAGTTTTCGGTGAGCAGTCCGCGGACCTCGTTGAACAGGATCATGCCCAGGATGATGGGCGTGACGTTGACGACGAAGATGCGCCACAGCGTGCCGACCTTGAACGAGGACACGGCGTTGAGGTGCAGGCCGAACTCGTCCATGCGGCGCATGATCCAATCGAGGACGACGATGCTGATCAAGGCGACGCCTACGATCCCGATGTTGTTGGTGAACTTGTCCATGATGTCCAGGGTCACCAGGCCCGACGTGGTCGGGAACAGGATCAGGGACAGCACGGCCATCAGGCCGCCGATGCCCAGGGTGGCCGGAACGCGGGCCAGTTTGAGCTTGTCCTGCACTGCGGAGATGACGACCTCGAGCAGCGACATCAGCGACGTGAAGCCGGCGATGGCCAGCGACAGGAAGAACAGGACGCCGAAGATCGGGCCGATGACGTCGGGCATCTGCGAGATGACCGACGGGAAGGCGACGAAGGCGAGGCCGATGCCGCCGGAGACGACGTCGCCGACGCCGACGCCGGCCTGGGTGGCCATGAATCCGAGGGTGGCGAAGACGCCGATGCCGGCCAGGACCTCGAAGGAGGAGTTGGCGAAGGCGGTGACCAGCGCGGAGCTGGACAGGTTGGAGCGCGGCTTCAGGTAGGACGCGTAGGTCAGCATGATGCCGAAGGCAACGGACAGCGAGAAGAAGATCTGGCCGTAGGCGGCGATCCACACCGAGGAGTCGCCGAGCGCCTCCCAGTTCGGGGTGAAGAATGCGTCGAGCCCGGCCGCGGCGCCGTCGAGGGTCAACGCGTAGATCACGAGGGCGATGAACAGGACCGCGAGCAGCGGGATGAAGATCAGAGAGGTGCGGCCGATGCCCTTGTCCACGCCCAGCGCGAGCACGGCCAGGACGCCGACCCACACGAGCAGCAGGACGATGGCGATGGGCCACACGAAGTCCAGCGAGGTCACCGACGTGGCGTCGACCTGGAGGAAGTCGTTGTTGAAGTGGGCGTCGGGGTCGTCGCCCCAGACCTTGCCGATGGACTTCCACGAATACATGAAGGCCCAGGCGATGATCACCGAGTAGTAGATGGTGATGAAGAAGGCCACGCCGACCTGGATCCAGCCGAGCGGCTCGGCCCAGGGCTTGATGCGGCGGAAAACCTTCGGGGCGGAACCGCGGAAGCGGTGGCC
>NZ_DURI01000040.1 GCF_012837295.1 Corynebacterium sp.
GACTGCAGGATCGCGCGCCGGAACGGGGGACGATAGGGCTCGTCGACGTCCCCGCGCCCCGGTCGAGGCGCCCCGATCTTGTCGGCGCCGGCGATGACCATGAGCGACAGGATGTGGTCGGCTCCCGCGGACTGGCCGAACATGGTGATCTGCTCGGGGTCGCCGCCGAACGCCGCGATGTTCGCACGAATCCACTCGAGGCCTGCCTGGATGTCCATGAGGCCGAGGTTGGAGGGCGGGACGCCGTCGGCGCGGTCGTCGCCGCCGCCGAGGAATCCGTACGCGCCCAGTCGGAAATTGATCGACGCGACGATGACGTTGTTCTCCGCCACCATCTGAGACGGCTCGAATCGGGGCAGGTCACCGCCGCCGGCGACGTTGGCGCCGCCGTGGATCCACACCATGACCGGCAACTTCGCGTTCGGGGCGGTGCCGTCGGGGACGGTGATGGCCAGGTGCTGGCAGTGCTCGTCGTGGTGGCGGGGCTGCGCATGCGGCGCGATCTTCTTGCCCGCCGGCGACGGCCGCTGCGGGCACGTCGGGCCGGGCTGATCGGCGACGACGATGCCGCCATCGGGCAGCGTGGTCAGCGGCTGCGGGACCTCGTGGCGGTTGGCGTAGGCGTAGGGGATGCCGATCGCGCGGAGAACATGCTGGTCGCGGGTCTCGGCGGCGGGGGCGCGGAAGCCCTGGATCACGCCGGCCGGGGCGTACCAGCGCGGGGCCCCGGAGGACGGGGCCGGGTGCGGCCGCCGATCATCGTCGAGGGCCTGCTCGGGGCGGGGCTGCTGGTCCGGGTTAACTGCGCTCATGCTGCAATGTTGCCACGTCTACCAGGGAATCGCAGTGGATTCGGCCCGGCCGAGCCCTACGCCGCCACCGTCGCCGGCAGGTACGCCTCGACCCACGTGCGGATCAGATCGGCGGCGCGCTGCGGGGCGCCGGGCTTGATCATCAGGTGGTCGGCCTTGTCCAGGCACATCAGCGACTTCGGGTAGCGGGCGACGAGGAAGATCTTCTGCGCGCTGTCGATGCCGACGGTCTGGTCGGTCGGGGAGTGGAGCAGCAGCAGCGGCTTGCGCAGCTTGTGGATGTACGTCTCCGGGTTGATGTCGGCCAGCGTCTCCAGGAATTCGCGGGAGATGGGGATGTCGCGCCCGGCGATGGACAGCGTCTGGGTGCCGTGGGCGTCGATGTCGCCGATGGCGTCGGCGAAGTGGAAAATCGAGTGCGCCGGGTCGAAGGGCGCCCCGATCGTCGCCACGGCCTTGACCTTCGGCATCCGCTGCCCCGCCAGGATCGCGGCGGCACCGCCCAGCGAGTGCCCCATCAGCAGCGACGGCGCCTCGTACTCGGCGTCCATGAATTCGTAGGCGGCGACGAGGTCGTCGACGTTGGTCAGGAAGGTCGTGTCGGCGAAGTTCCCGCCGGATTCGCCGAGTCCGGTGAAGTCGAAGCGCAGGCACGCGATGCCCTGCTTGGCCAGCGCGCGGCAGGTCCGCGCCGCGCCGGGCACCTTGCGGTTGCAGGTGAAGCAATGCGCGAACAACGCCCACGCGCGGGGTTCGCCGTCGGGCAGGTCGATGGTGGCGGCGATGGTTTCGCCCGTGGATCCGGTGAAGGTGACGTTCTTGCTCGGCATGTAATCCGACCGTACGCGGGTGAACGGGCTTTGGCTTTGCGACGTATCGATGTTCACGTGACCGCCGTCGTCGTGAGAAACGCCACAAAAACCACGTCAGGCCGCTTTCCAGTTAATGATATCGACACAGTGTCGTTAACATGATGACGTTGCGTCGGCATCTTTCTCCTCCTCGGCGAAGCGGATGGAGGGCGGCCGTCGTAAAGCGATCGGCGCGACCGCGCGAGCGGCCGCCGGCCCGAACCAACCGCAACCCGCCGACCCCGGAGGCCCCATGTTCCTGGCCTGGCGCGAAATGCTCTTCGCGCGCACCCGATTCCTGCTGATGGGCCTCGTGCTGGCCCTGATGTCCATCCTCATCGTGATCATCTCCGGCCTCACCGCCGGCCTGGTCAACGACGGCGTGTCCGGCCTCAAGGCCATGGACGCCGACGCCATCGCGTTCGAGGAGGGCACCAAGACCGACTCCGCGTTCACCCGCTCCATCGTCGACCTGGGCAAGGTCGACGAGGTCGCCGCCGCAGACGGAGTGGCCGAGGCCGCGCCGATGGGCCTGACCATCGTCAACGCGAAGAACCAGGAGGGCACGCCCGTCGACCTGACCCTCATCGGCGTCGAGCCCGACTCCTTCCTGTCGCCGGGCACCGACGCCGCCGGCGACGCCGTAGACGGCGAGTCGCTGCCCGCGATGGCCGACCCCGCCGACCGCCCCGCAGGTGAGCCGACGGGCACCCCGCGCGAGATCGTCGTCTCCGCCCCGCTCAAGGACGAGGGCCTGAACATCGGCGACGTCATCACCGTCGAGCGCCTGGACACGCCGCTGACCATCGTCGGATTCGCCGACGGCCAGCGCACTTTCGGCCACGTCGACATCGCCTACGTCCCCCTGGACGTGTGGCAGGAAATCCATGCCGGCGCCCGCGATGGCGAGGCCGCCCCCGACGACGCCTACGACCAGGCCAGCGTCGTGGTCGCCAAGACCGACGAGGGCACCGTCCCCGACCTGGCGGCGCTGTCCGCCGCGACCGGCACCGACGCCCGCACCCTCGAGGAATCCTTCGAGTCCTCGCCGGGCTACGGCCCCGAAATGATGACGCTGTCGATGATCGAGTGGTTCCTCTACATCATCGCGGCCCTGGTCACCGGCGCCTTCTTCCTCGTGTGGACCATCCAGCGCTCCGGCGACATCGCCGTCATGCGCGCCATGGGCGCCACCAAGGGCTTCCTGCTGCGCGACAGCCTCGGCCAGGCCGTGGTGATCCTCGCGCTGTCCATCGGCGTCGGCGTCGCCATCGCGCTGGCCCTGGGCGCCGGCCTGGAGGCCTCGCCGATGCCGTACGCCACCGAACTCGCGCCCGTCGCCGGCGGCGCCGCGCTGCTGTTCGTCTTCGGACTGATCGGCGCCACCGTCGCCGTCTTCCGCGTCACCCGCACCGATCCGCTCACCGCACTGGGGGAGAACCGATGACCGACACCAATCCCGCTCTCGTCCTGGACCGCGTCTCCGTCAGCTTCGGCGACGGCGACTCGACGGTTCACGCGCTCGACGACGTCTCGCTCACCGTCCAGCCCGGCGAATTCGTCGCCATCGTCGGACCGTCGGGCTCCGGCAAGTCGACGCTGCTGGCCGTGGCCGGCGCCCTGACCACGCCGCAGTCCGGCACCGTCACCCTCGGCGGCGAGGTGCTCACCGGCATGAAGGACAAGGACCTCGCCCGCGTGCGCCGCGAGCACATCGGCTTCGTGTTCCAGTCCGGCAACCTGCCCTCCTCGCTGAAGGCCCGCGACCAGCTGGAACTGGCCGCCCGCCTGCTCGGCCACCGCGGCCGCAAGTCGAACGAGGAGCTGCTCGAGGCCGTCGGCATGGGCCACCGCGCCGGCCACCGCCCCGGGCAGCTGTCCGGCGGCGAACGCCAGCGCATCGGCATCGCCCGCGCACTGGTCGGCGGCCCGGACGTGTTGCTCGTCGACGAACCGACCGCCGCGCTGGACACCCGCCGCTCCCGGGAGATCGTCGCGCTGCTCGCCGAGGAATCCCGCAACGAGGGCGTGGCCACCGTCATGGTGACCCACGATCTCGGCGTCCTCGGCCACTGCGACCGCGTCCTGGAGATGGCCGACGGCAAGCTCCGCCCCCGCGAGGCGTAGGCGGCGCCGGCACGCAAGGGTTATCGACTTTTTGTGCGGGGCCGTCGGCAAGCAATATGAAACCGCAGGCCGCCGGAGTACGGTGAAAAAATAGAGCCCCGCGACGCGGGGCCCGACCGCCCGCCGAGAGGAGACGCCATGCCGAAGATCACCGGCCCCACCGTCGTGGAGCACCGCGCCGCGCAGCACCGCGCGCTGCTCGACGCGGCGCAGCGGCTGATCAACGAATCCGGCGGCAACGTCCCCACCCTCACCGAGGTCGCCGAGGCCATGGGTTTGGCGCGGTCCAGCGTGTACCTGTACGCGAAGTCGCGGAAGGACCTTGTGGCGCAGCTGCTCCTCGACGTCATCCCCGCCTGGACCGGCGGCATCGTCGACACGATGGACGCCGCGGGCGACGACCCCCTGGCGCGGCTGCAGGTGTACGTCGACGAGACGTTCCGCCTGTTCATCGAGGGCGAGCATGGGCAGCTGATGGCCGCGGCCCAGCAGATCCCCGAGGCATTCATGGATCCGCGGGTGCAGGAGGCGCACAACGCGCTCGAGCCGGTGCTCCATGCGTTGCTGCGCGAGACCGGCGGGCCCGTCGCCGTCTCCGCGCTGCCGATCATCGATTCCGCCATCCAGTGCGGCGCGGAGCTCGTGTCCGCGGGCCGTGCCGGCGAGGACACCGTCCGCGAGGCCCTGCACCGCATGGTCCGTGGCGTGGTCGCCGATGACGCCTGAGTCGCGCGGCGACCGGCCCCAACAGAGCCCGGAGGCGTCGGCCACCACGGGCCCGCCGGTGCTGCGGCCGGTGAAATCGCGCGCGATGCGCTGGGCGCTCAACGGCGTCGGCCTGGTCAGCCTGGGCCTCGGCGCGCTGGGCGTCGCGCTGCCGCTGCTGCCGACGACGCCGTTCCTGCTGCTGTCGGCGCTGTGCTTCGCCAAGGCCTCCGACCGGCTGCTCAACTACCTGCTCAATCACCGCGTTTTCGGCTCGTACCTCAACCAGTACTACTCGGGGCAGATGACCCTGGCGTACAAGCTGCAGACCCTCGGCGTGATGTGGATCGGCCTCATCGTGTCCGCGTGGCTGATCGGCAAGCCCTGGCCGTGGGCGATCTTCGCCATCATCGGCACGGGCGTGAGCATCCACATCCTGACGTTGAAGCCGAAGAACCCGCCGGGCGGCGGGCCGTCGTAAAGCGGCCCCCGCCAATCCGGCGGTACCGACGAACCCGCGAGCATCAACGCACCGGCACGCCCGGGCCCAGCGGAATGCCGAGCAGGTACCACAGCGCGAAGAACAGGAACCA
>NZ_DURI01000317.1 GCF_012837295.1 Corynebacterium sp.
GCGGCGTACTGCGGTGAATGTCGTTGTCCCGTATAACGGGGGCATGGCGAACATGGACAAGAACGGCTTCTTCAACCAGCAGCAGATTTCCCAGTCGATCGACCGCGCGGCGGGCCGTCCCGTCCGCCGGAGCCACTCCAACAAGTGGATCGCCGGCGTGTGCGGCGGCATCGAGGAGGCCACCGGCTTCAACGTCACCGCGCTGCGCGTGATCTTCGCGATCCTCGGCCTCACGGTCGCGCCGGTCGCGTTGATCCTCTACCTGGGCCTGTGGCTCGTGATCCCGGAGGCGTAGTTTTTCGGCTCGCGAGGCTCGGCCGACCGGGCCTTTCGCCGTTCCGCGTGGGGCGGTGCTAAAGTATCGGACGTTGCCCGCAAGGGCGCACGCCTCCGTAGCTCAGTGGATAGAGCACCGGTTTCCGGTACCGAAGGTCGTAGGTTCGACTCCTATCGGGGGCACCGAGAAAAGTCCCGCACCAGTTGGTGCGGGACTTTTTCGCGTCCTGGTCGGGGCTGAGCCGGAGTGCGGTCACCCGGCGATGACGACCACGAGCGTGCGCGGGCCGTGGACGCCCTCGACGCGGTTGAGCTCGATGTCGGACGTCGCGGACGGCCCGGAGATCATGGTGATCGGCGCAGTCGGCTCGAGGCGGGAGATGGCCTCGGGCACGCCGTCGACGATCGATTCCACCGGCACGACGCACACGTGCAGGTCGGGGACCAGCGTCAGCGCCCGGCGGCCGGACGTGGGGGAGCCGTCGAGGAAGATCGTGCCGGTCTCGGCGGAGGTCACCGCAGACGAGGTCACCACGCCATCGAGCGCGTCGAGCTCGGTCGGGGCGAACAATCCCGGCTCGTCGACGACGATGTCGCCGCGGTCGGCGCCGAAATCGCCCAGCCACGCCTCATCGAGGCCGGCGGGAATGCCCACGCGGTCGACGCCGTGCTCGGCCAGCACCGCCGCCACAGCTTCGCCGATCCCGCCGGAACCGCCGACGGACGCCGAACACCGGATCACCTCGGCGCGGTAGTCGACCAGCCGGTCGACCAGCAGCTCCACCAACTCCGCGCCCGGGGTTTCCCGACCGCGGATGTAGTCGCGCGGCACCGTGTACGCCTCGCCGGGCACGCCCGCGTCGATGTCGGCGCCCTCGGAGATGACTCGCCCCTCCGCGGACCGCGCGTGCGCCTCGCGGATGCGATCCAGGATCTCCTGCTTTGCGACGCTCATCGGTCCTCCACCTCGGTGTTCTCGTCGTTTTCGCCCGCGTCGCCCGAAATGCGGGACGGGACGGGGTGCGCGGCTTCGTCGTCAAGCAAAGCCCTTGCGGAATCGGAGCCCCACCAGGACCGGAAGGGCTTCTTCGGCGGCACCGGGGTGTCGCGGGCGTCGGACCATCCGGAGAGGAACAGGGGCAGGCGGTGGATTTCGCCGTCGCGCAGGCCCAGGACGCGGATGAGCGACGCCGACCTAACGGCCATGTCCCACAGGCGCGGGCCGCCCATGACCCAGCCCATGAGGCCGAAGAGCTTGCCCTCGACCGGCGGGCGGTGGTCGCGGACCTTCTGGTGGCGCAGTTCCAGCAGGGCGGCCGGGATGTCGATGCGCACCGGGCACACCTCGAAGCACGCGCCGCACAGCGACGACGCGTAGGGCAGCGAGGCGTTGGGGTCCTTCGCCGAATCCATGCCCGTCAGCTGCGGGGACAAGATCGCGCCGATCGGCCCGGGGTACGTCGAGCCGTAGGCGTGGCCGCCGGCGCGCTCGTAGACGGGGCAGATGTTCAGGCACGCCGAACAGCGGATGCACTTGAGCGCCTCGCGGCCGATGGGATCGGCCAGCGTGGCGGTGCGGCCGTTGTCCAGCAGCACG
This sequence comes from Corynebacterium sp., assembly GCF_012837295.1. Taxonomy (GTDB): domain Bacteria; phylum Actinomycetota; class Actinomycetes; order Mycobacteriales; family Mycobacteriaceae; genus Corynebacterium. Next base: position 1,874 of record NZ_DURI01000317.1, read on the forward strand.
ATGTGGAACTCGGTCGGGCCGTCGCCATCGGTGACGCCGGTCCACATCGAGGTGTACGGGTTCATGCGCTCGCCGGTCGACGACCGCGGCAGCAGCTGCAGGAAGACCTCCAGGTCTTCGAATCGAGGCAGCAGCTTCTCGATGCCCATCACCGTGATCAGCGTCTCCGGCAGCGTCAGGCACATGCGGCCGTTGCCCTCGGATTCGACGACGGTGACGGTGCCGGTCTCGGCGACGCCGAAGTTGGCGCCGGAGATGGCGACCTTCGCGGACATGAACTGGTCGCGCAGGAACCGCCGCGACGCCTCCGCCAGCTCCGCCGGCTCGTTGCCCAAGTCCGGGTCGACGCCGGGGATGCCGCGGCGGAAGATGTCGCGGATCTCGTCGCGGTTGCGGTGGATGGCGGGCACGAGGATGTGCGACGGCTTGTCGTCGCCGAGCTGCACGATGAGCTCGGCGAGGTCCGTCTCGCGGGCGGAGATGCCGGCGTCGGCCAGCGCCTCGTTGAGCCCGATCTCCTGCGTGGCCATGGACTTGACCTTGATGATGTCGGTTTCGCCGGTCGCGCGCACCAGATCGGTGACGATCGCGTTGGCCTCCGCCGCGTCCCGCGCCCAGTGGACGTGGCCGCCGCGGGCGGTGACGGCCTCCTCGAACTGCTCGAGCAGCTCCGGCAGCCGCGCCATGACGTCGCGCTTGATCGCCGACCCCGCCAGCCGCAGCGCCTCCCAATCCTCCTTCTCGCCGACGACGGCCGCCCGCTTGCCGCGGATGGTGTGGGTGGCGTTGCGCAGGTTGGCGCGCAGCTGGCCGTTGCGCAGCTCGTGGTGCGCGGCGGCGGTGAAGCCCTCCTCGCCGCGCAGATGGCCGACGCCGGCCGGTGCGCGCGGGGGAGTGGGCAGGCCCAGGTTCACGGGGCTCATCGCGCGCCCCCTTGCTTTGCGACGCCCGCGGCGCCGTGGTCGGCCGGCACCTCATAGGGCCGGCGCCGGGTGGATGCGAGGATTTCGGCGATGTGAAGGGAGTGGACCGGCGAGCCGTTCTTGAGGAGCTTGCCGCCGATGTTGAGCAGGCAGGAGGCGTCGCCGGCGGTGACGAACTCCGCGCCGGTGGACTCGACGGCCGTGACCTTGTCGGCGACCATCGCCGCGGAGGTTTCGGCGTTCTTCACGCTGAACGTGCCGCCGAAGCCGCAGCATTCCTCGGCGCCGGGCAGGTCGACCAGGTCGATGCCCTCGACGGCGCGCAGCAGCTTCAGCGGCCGGTCGCCGACGTGGAGGACGCGCAGGCTGTGGCACGTGGAGTGGTACGTCACCCGGTGGGGGAAGTAGGCCCCGACGTCGGTGACGCCGGCGACGTCGACGATGAACTCCGAGAGGTCCAGCGTCTTGTTCGCGCAGGTCTTGGCCACCGCGGCCTGGGCGGCGGTGCCGAAGCGCGAGGCGATCATGGGGTGCTGGTGGCGCACGGCGCCGGCGCAGGAGCCGGACGGGGCGACCACGTAATCGATGGACGGATCGGAGAAGGCGTCCGCGTAGGTGTCGATCTGCGGCAGCGCCTCTTCCTGGTATCCGGTGTTGACGTGCATCTGACCGCAACACGTCTGCTTCTCGGGGAAGACGACGTCGCAGCCGAGGCGGGTGAGGACCGCGGCCGTGGCCTGGACCGCGGAGGGGAACATCACGTCGCCGACGCAGGTGGCGAAAAGCGCGACCTTCATGTGGGCTCCTGGGGTGGTGGGCTGATTCGGGGCCGAGTCTACGCCCGGAAAGTAACGTCGGAAACGATTCAGAGAGCGGTGTTCGGGGACGTTCGACCGTCGTAAAGCGAGGTCCGGCGCACCCGCTAGGATGTGCAACCATGACTCCAGCCGAACTCGCCGCCCTGATCCGCGGCCTCGCCGTCGACGTCTTCACCGAAAACGACCTGGACCCGTCGGTGCTTCCCGACGACGTCGTCGTCGAGCGCCCCCGCAACCCGGAGCACGGCGATTACGCCACCAACGTGGCCATGCAGGCCGCCGGTCGCGCCGGAGCGAAGCCGCGCGACGTCGCCGGCTGGCTGGTGGACAAGCTCGCCGCGACCGACGGCATCGACGAGGCGTCGGTGGCCGGCCCGGGCTTCATCAACATCCGCCTGGGCTCGGCGGCGCAGGGCAAGATCGTCTCGGAGATCCTCGCCGCCGGCGAGAAGTGGGGCCATGGCGACGATTACGCCGGCACCAAGGTCAACCTGGAGTTCGTCTCCGCCAACCCCACCGGGCCGATCCACCTGGGCGGCACCCGCTGGGCGGCCGTCGGCGACGCGCTGGGCCGCGTGTTGTCGGCCCGTGGCGCGCAGGTGACCCGCGAGTACTACTTCAACGACCACGGCGAGCAGATCAACCGCTTCGCCCGCTCCCTCGTCGCCGCCGCCAAGGGCGAGCCGACGCCGGAGGACGGCTACGGCGGCGGCTACATCGCCGACATCGCCGCGCAGGTCATCGAGAAGAACCCCGACGTGCTCTCCGGCACCGACGCCGAGGTGCAGGAGACCTTCCGCGCCACCGGCGTGGAGCTGATGTTCGCCCACATCCGCGAGTCCCTGCACGAATTCGGCACCGACTTCGACGTCTACTTCCACGAGAATTCGCTGTTCGAGTCCGGGGCCGTCGAGTCGGCCGTGGCGCAGCTGAAGAACGACGGCAAGCTCTACGAGCACGACGGCGCGTGGTGGCTGAAGTCGACCGACTACGGCGACGACAAGGACCGTGTGGTCATCAAGTCGGACGGCAACGCCGCCTACATCGCCGGCGACATCGCCTACGCGAAGGACAAGTTCGACCGCGGCTTCGACCTGTGCATCTACATGCTCGGCGCCGACCACCACGGTTACATCGCCCGCCTGAAGGCCGCCGCGGCGGCGCTGGGCTACGACGCCGACGCCGTCGAGGTGCTCATCGGCCAGATGGTCAACCTGCTGCGCGACGGCGAGGCCGTGCGCATGTCCAAGCGCGCCGGCACCGTCATCACCCTCGACGACCTGGTGGAGGCCATCGGCATCGACGCCGCCCGCTACTCCCTGATCCGTTCGTCGGTCGACTCCTCGCTGGACATCGACCTGGCGCTGTGGGCGTCGCAGTCCAACGACAACCCGGTGTACTACGTCCAGTACGGCCACGCGCGCATCAGCTCCATCGCGCGCCGCGCCGCCGAGGCGGGCGTGACCTCCGAGGGCGCCGACTTCGGCCTGCTCGTCCACGATCGCGAGGGCGAGCTGATCCGCACCCTCGGCGAGTTCCCCGCCGTGGTCACCGCCGCCGCGCAGCTGCGCGAGCCGCACCGCGTCGCCCGCTACGCCGAGCAGCTCGCCGGCGTGTTCCACCGCTTCTACGACGCCTGCCAGATCCTGCCGAAGGCCGGCGAGACCGCCGAGCCGCTGCACGCCGCCCGCCTGGGCCTGGCCGAGGCCACGCGCCAGACGCTGGCCAACGCCCTGGGCCTGCTCGGCGTCACCGCCCCGGAGAGGATGTAGCGCATGACGGACAAGAATCCCGCCGCCACCGCCACGACCGGTGCCACCGCCGCCTTCAACGGCCTGCCGGCCCACGTGTGGCCCCGCAATGCCGCCCGCGGCGCCGACGGCGTCGTGTCCATCGCCGGCGTGGCGTTGACGGACATCGCCGAGCGCTTCGGCACTCCGGTCATGGTCGTCGACGAGGACGACTTCCGTTCGCGCTGCCGCGACATGGCCCGCGCGTTCGGCGGCCCGGAGCACGTGCATTACGCATCGAAGGCGTTTCTGACGCGCACCATCGCCCGTTGGGTGGAGGAGGAGGGCCTGTCGCTGGACGTGGCCTCCGAAAACGAGCTGCGCATCGCGCTGATGGCGGACTTCCCGGCCGCCCGGATCACCGCGCACGGCAACAACAAGGACGACGCCTTCCTGCGCGCCTGCGTCGACGAGGGCGTCGGCCACGTCGTGCTCGACAGCGACCAGGAGCTCGAGCGCCTCGACGCCATCGCGGGCGAGGCCGGCCGCGCCCAGCACGTGATGATCCGCGTCAAGCCCGGCATCGAGGCCCACACGCACGAGTTCATCGCCACCAGCCACGAGGACCAGAAGTTCGGGTTCTCCCTGGCGTCCGGGTCGGCCTACCGCGCCGCCGAGGCCGCGGTGAAGGCCGCCAACCTGGAGCTCGTCGGCCTGCACTGCCACGTCGGCTCGCAGGTCTTCGACGCGCAGGGCTTCACGGCCGCCGCCGACCGCGTGCTGGAGCTGTACTCGCGCATCCACGACGAGCTCGGCGTGATCCTGCCGGAGCTCGACCTCGGCGGCGGTTACGGCATCGCCTACACCGAGGACGAGCAGCCGCTCGACGTCGACGAGGTCGCCCACGACCTGCTCACCGCGGTGGCCAAGACGGCCGCCGAGCTGGGCATCGAGGCCCCGTCGGTGCTGGTCGAGCCGGGCCGGGCCATCGCGGGCCCGGGCACCGTCACGGTGTACGAGGTCGGCACGGTCAAGGACGTCACCGTCGACGAGGGCGTTTCCCGCCGCTACCTGTCCGTCGACGGCGGCATGTCGGACAACATCCGCCCGGCCCTGTACGGCTCGCTTTACGACGCCCGCGTGGTGTCCCGCACCGTCGACGGCACGGCGACGTCCACGCGCATCGTCGGATCCCACTGCGAATCGGGCGACGTGCTGATCCGCGATGCGGAGTACCCCGACGACATCCGCCGCGGCGATCTGGTGGCGCTGGCCGCCACCGGCGCGTACACCTACGCGATGTCGAGCCGGTACAACGCCTTCAACCGCCCCGCGATCGTGTCGGTGCGCGACGGCGCCGTCACGCCGATGATGCGGCGCGAGACCATCGAGGACTTCCTGGCCCTCGAGGGCTGAGAATCCACATGCCCGCCGCCCCGCCGCAAGTCGGGGACGGCGGGCCCGCCCTTCACCCGACGGGCGGAGGGGGAGGGGCCACCAGTAGGCTGATCGGCGTACCAATCCGGTTAGGACACGCGACGAACACACACGGGAGAGCAATGAGCGCGAACAACGAGACCACCTTCAACCCCGGCAAGGGCGAGGGGCAGTCCGTCGGCGTGGCCATTCTCGGCCTCGGCACCGTCGGCACGCAGGTGCTGCGCCTGCTGGGCGAGAAGGCCGAGGATTTCGAGCGCCGCATCGGCGGCCCGATCGAGGTCAAGGGCGTCGCCGTCAGCGACAAGACCAAGCCCCGCCCCGGCATCGATCCGGAGCTGATCACCGATGACGCGTACTCGCTGGTCGAGCGCGACGACGTCGACCTGGTGGTCGAGGTCATCGGCGGCATCGATTACCCGCGCCGCGTCGTGCTCGCCGCCCTCCGCGCCGGCAAGTCCGTGGTCACCGCGAACAAGGCCCTCGTCGCCGCCCACGGCGCCGAGCTTTCCGACGCCGCCGATTCTTCCGGGGCCGACCTCTTCTTCGAGGCCGCCGTCGCCGCCGCCATCCCGATCGTCGGCCCGCTGCGCCGCTCGCTGGCCGGCGACACGGTGAACAAGGTCGTCGGCATCGTCAACGGCACCACCAACTTCATCCTCGACGCCATGGACTCCACCGGCGCCGACTACGGCGAGATGCTGGCCGAGGCCACCCGCCTGGGTTACGCCGAGGCCGACCCGACCGCCGACGTCGAGGGCCACGACGCCGCCTCGAAGGCCGCGATCCTGTCGTCGCTGGCGTTCCACACCCGCGTCACCGCCGATGACGTCCACTGCGAGGGCATCTCGTCCATCACCGCCGAGGACATCGCCGCCGCCCAGGCCGCCGACTGCACCATCAAGCTGCTGGCCACCTGCGAGCGCGTGACCGACGAAAGCGGCAGGGAGGGCGTGTCCGCCCGCGTGTACCCGGCGCTGATCCCGCGCCGCCACCCGCTGGCCACCGTCCGCGAGTCCTTCAACGCCGTGTTCATCGAGGCCGAGGCCGCCGGTTCGCTGATGCTGTACGGCAACGGCGCCGGCGGCAACCCGACCGCGTCGGCGGTGCTCGGCGACGTCGTCGCCGCCGCCCGCAACATCGTCCACGGCGGCCGCGCCCCGGGCGACTCCACCTACGCCAACCTGCCGATCCTGGACTTCGGAGACGTGCGCACCCGCTACCACATCGACCTCCACGTCGACGACCGCCTGGGCGTCCTGGCCGAGGTCGCCAAGACCTTCTCCGACCACGGCATTTCGCTGCGCACCGTCCGCCAGGAGGGCGCCAACCCCGGCGCGCGCCTGGTGATCATCACTCACCGCGCCAAGGAGCGCGAGCTCGAGGCCACCGTCGACGCGCTGTCCAAGCTCGACGCCGTGCTCGAGGTCAATTCCGTCATCCGCATCGAGGGAATGGACATCTAGCGATGGCGCAGGAACTGCTGCCCGGCCAGAAGGTCCGGGTCACCGTGCCCGGTTCGTCGGCCAACCTGGGCCCCGGTTTCGACACCCTCGGCCTGGCGCTGTCCATCTACGACGTCGTCGAGGTGGAGGTCACCGAGTCCGGCATCGAGGTCGAACTGCACGGCGAAGGCTCCGAGGAGTTGCCGACCAACGAGTCGCACCTCGTCGTCCGCGCCATCCGCGCCGGCCTGCGCGCCGCGGGCATGGAGGCCCCGGGCCTGCGCGTCGTGTGCCACAACTCGATCCCGCAGTCGCGCGGTCTCGGTTCGTCGGCCGCCGCAGCGGTCGCCGGCGTCGCCGCGGCCAACGGCCTGAGCGGATTCCCGCTGTCCGAGGACCAGGTCATCCAGGAGGCTTCCGTCTTCGAGGGCCATCCCGACAACGCCGCCGCGTCCGTGCTGGGCGGGGCCGTCGTCAGCTGGACCGACAAGCCCGTCGACGGCCGCACCGCCCCGCAGTACCGTGCCGTGGGCCTGGACGTGCACCCCGACATCCGCGCCACCGCGCTGGTGCCGTCGTTCCACGCGTCGACGAATGCGGTGCGCCAGGTGCTGCCCAGCGACGTCAGCCACATCGACGCCCGCTTCAACGTCTCCCGCGTCGCCGTCATGGTCACCGCGCTGACCAACCACCCCGAGCTGCTGTGGGAAGGCACGCGCGACCGCCTGCACCAGACCTACCGCGCCGAGGTGTTGCCGGTGACCGCCGAGTGGGTCAACCGCCTGCGCAACCGCGGTTACGCCGCGTTCCTGTCCGGCGCCGGCCCGACCTGCCTGGTGCTGTCCACCGGCGAGGTCCCGGACAAGGTGCTCGACGAGGCCCGCGAGGCCGGCATCAAGGTCATGGAGCTCACCGTCGCCGGCCCCGTCGAGGTCGAGGTCGAGGGCTAGGGATGGCCATGGGGAAGGGGCTCGACCAGGGCCCCGCCGCCGCGGCGGGCGCCGAAGTCTTGCCGCGGCGGGCATCCACGCCCCGTTGAGCCGCAGATACCTACGTTCCGGCCAGATGCTCATGTTCCAACGTGAGTATCTGGCCGGAACGTAGGTTTTTGCGTGGATGGGGCGGGCGCCCATGGGGTGCGCACGGATCGAGCACGCGGTTGGGGTGAGCGCGGATGGCGGGAGCGAGAATCGGGTGCGCGGGGAGGGGGTGCGCACGGGCCGTCGTCAAGCAACTGCCGGGAAAGCGGCGCCACGGCCGGGTACGAGACGCGGCCGGCACCGCTCAACTCCAGAAAGACGCCCAGTGGACGGAAAGACGTGGTCAACCACATCTTTCTGCCCACTGGACGTCTTTTTGCGGGGAGCGGCGGGAGCGGTGGGGAGCGGCGGGAGGCGGCGGGAGCGGTGGGGAGCGGCGGGAGGCGGCGGGAGCGGCGGGCGCGGGAAGGGGCGGGCGGGAAATGCCCTACTTCTCGCCGGGGCCCTTCAGCTTGATGACATCGAGTTCCCCGGCCGCGAGATGCTTCCGCAGATCCTTCTTGTCGAACTTGTCCACCGACGTCTTGTCGATGTCGCGGACGAACGACCAGTAGTCGGGGAGCATCCACTTGGGCAGCTTCGGGCGCAGCTCGTCGCGAAGCTTCTCCGCCTGGGCGCGATCGGCCGGAACGTCGGGGTACAGCACGGTGACGGCCAGCGGACGCTCGCCCCACTTCTCGTCGGGCACGCCGATGACGGCGCACTCCACGACTTCCCGCGACTCCATGACCAGGTTCTCCAGCTGCACCGAGTAGATCCACTCGCCGCCGGAACGGATGACGTCCTTCGCCCGGTCCTGCACGGTGAGGTAGCCGTCGCGCGTGATGGACCCGACGTCGCCGGTGCGCAGCCAGCCATCGGCGGTGAATCGGGACCGGGCCGTGTCCACCTCGTCGCCGCGGAACACGTGGGCGTCGCCGCCGTCGTCCTCCTCCGGAGAGTGGTAGTACGCGCCGGTCACGGTGTTGCCGCGGACCTGGAGTTCGCCCTGGTTGCGGTCGTGGAGATCGAGGATGCGGCCCTCTTCGTCGACGATGCGGAAGTCCATGATGTCCGGGAAGCGACCCTGGCTGACGCGATAGCGCTGGCGCGCCTCGCCGGACGCGCCCGACGGGGGACGCGCGACGGTTCCCACCGGCGACGTCTCCGTCATGCCCCACAGGTGGATGACGTCGACGCCGTAGCGCTCCTCCCACATCCGCATCAGCGCCGGCGGGGCGGGGGAGCCGCCGACGAAAATGTCCTGCAGGCTCATGCGCTCCGGCGGGTTGTTCAGGTAGTGGACCATCAGCGAGATCCACAGCGTCGGCACACCCTGCGCCACGCGCGGCAGCGAGGTCGCGATGATCTCCGCCAGCCGCGCCGCCGACAGGTCCGCCCCGGGGAACACCATCGGTGCACCGCACATGAAGTTCGCCAGCGGCACGCCCCAGCTGAGCACGTGATAGATGGGCACGCAGCACAACCACGGTGTGCCGTGGGAGATGGCGAAGGAGTCGGTGGTGCGCAGATTCAGGCTGTGCAGGTACAGCGACCGGTGGGAATAGATGACGCCCTTCGGCGCGCCCTCGGTGCCGGTGGAGTAGCACATCGCCGCGCCGAGCGTCTCGTCGAGTTCGGGCCAGTCGAAGGTGGACGGCCGGCCGTCGAGAAGCGCTTCGTAGGAGTACCACCGCACGCCGGCGGGCAGGTGCGCGGCGGCCTCCTCCAGGCCGGACGTGCCGATGAAGATCACCGCGCGCACGCCCGGGCACTTCGGCAGCATGCGGCCCAGGCCCTCCGCCAGCGCCGGATCGCAGACGATGACCTCGTCGTGCGCGTGATTGATGATGTGCACGATCTGGTCGTCCATCAGCTGCTGGTTCAGCGGCTGGAACACGGCGCCCATCGACGCGACGCCGAGGAACACCTCGAGATGCTCGGCGCAGTTGTACATCAGGGTGCCCACGCGCTGGTCGCCGTCGATCCCGAGCTCGTCGCGCAGAGCGTTGGCCAGCGCGGATGCGCGCGACGCGATGGCGGCGAAGGTCGTGGTCTCGGGGCCGTCCGCATGCCACGAGGTCACCGTGGTGTTCGCGTGGATCGTGCGGCCGTACTCGAGGATCCTCGCCACCGAAAGCGGGATTTCCTGCATCGTGCTGCGCATGTGTACAGGTTAGCCGGAAGGCCGGGCCGACACGCCGCCCCGGGCCCGGTTGCCCCGCGGCGGCGGCGCCGATTACTCTGGTATCCCAGGACGCCGCGACGTAGACCGCCGGACCGCTCCGCCACCCCATTCACCGCACCGCCATTGCCGCGATGCGCCGCCGCCCGCTGTCGCCGGGTTGCGGGGGTTGACGCCAGGTTCCGCGATCGGCAGCCGATCGCCCCCGGGGATTCGATGGGGGCGCGAGGATTTCCGCGGCGCCAGCACCCCACGACACCCGCGCGACGGGATCGGCCGCCAGATGCGGCCGGATTGACCGGGGCCGCGCAGTCCCGGCCCCCGCTTCGA
>NZ_DURI01000318.1 GCF_012837295.1 Corynebacterium sp.
CCTTCCCGGCGATGATCGACCGTGAGCTGGAGCGTTACCTGCCGTTCCTGGCGTCCACCAAGGTCCTCATGGCGTGCGTCCGCGCGGGCGTGGGCCGCGAGGAGGCGCACGAGGTCATCAAGGAGCATGCCGTCGGCTCCGCCCTGGACATGCGCGAAAAGGGCGCCGAGCAGTCGCTGGTCGAGCGCCTCGCCGCCGATTCCCGCATTCCGCTCGACGAGGAGGGCCTGCGCGACGCGCTCGCCGACCGCCACGCCTTCATCGGCGCCGCGGAATCCCAGGTCGATCGCGTCGTCGCTCGCGTCGACGAGCTCGTGGCGAAGCACCCGGAGGCCGCCGGCTACAAGCCCGGCGACATCCTTTAGCCGGGCTCCGGCGGCGAGCCGTTTAGTTCGCCTCCTCCGAGGTCGGCTCGCTGGTCGCGGATGTCTCGGAAGTCGCGGACGTCTCGGACGTCTCCGACTCATCCGAGGTCGACGTCGAGCCGGCGCCTCCCTCGGACTCCTCGACCACGCCGCACAGGGTGCGGTCGCCGGCGTCGCCGGTCTTCATGGTGTCCTCGTCCGGGCCGTCTTCGGCGTACCGCTCGGGGACGTTGGCGAAGTTGTCCGGGTCGGAGTGGACGATGACGGCCGAGCCGTCGTCGTCGAGAAGCAGCTCCCGGGTCAGGCGGTCGGTGGTGAACGTCATGGAGGCGTTGCCGTCCTCGCCGATCAGCAACGGCGGCATGTCGCCGGCGTGACCGGCGCCGCCGTCCGGGTTGCCGTGGCCGACGTCCGCGGCGTCACCGGTCAGGTGCCCGCCGGCGGAAAGGAAGTCGCCGGTCTTGGAACCGTCGGGGGAGTCGCTGTCGGGTTCGCAGACGCCGTTGCCGTGGACGTGGAAGCCGCGGAATCCGGGTTCGAGGTCGCGGGCCTCGACGGTGACGGTGACGCGATCGCCGTCCTCGGCGAAGGTGACCGTGCCCGCGTCGTCGCCGTCGGCGGTTTGGAGCGCGGCGGTGGCGAAGCCCTCGTCGCCCGCCGCGGCGGAGGTGCTGGTCTCGGACGTGCCCGTCTCGGCGGCCGCCGCCGCGTCGGATTCGGTGACGGTGGTGGTCTCGGTGGTGGCGTCGCCGCCGAGGTCGATTCCGCCGTCGCCGCAGGCCGCGAGGCCGAGCGTGAGGGTCGCGGCTCCGAGCGTCGCTGCGGTGATTCGGGTGGTGCGGTGTCGCATGGTCTCTCCTGGTGTCGTCGGGTGTCGTCGTAAACGTCGGTCCGGCAATCGATGTGACCTGTGACACAACATGTTACCCATGTTCACCGCTGGTGTGCGAGGGCCGTGCGCCCGACTCCCGATCCGGGCGAAGTTGTAAGGTCGGATCAGTAGTCCGTTTCCGGCAGCGCCACCAGCGGAACAGCGCCACCAGCAGAACGTGGAGAACGTCATGTGCCTCGGCATCCCGGCCCAGATCGTCGACATCCCCGATCCCGCGCGCGCGAAAGTCGCCATCAGCGGCGTCGAGCGGATGATCGCCACCGATTTGCTTCTCGACGAAGCGCTGGCGGTCGGTGATTGGGTGCTGGTTCACGTCGGTTTCGCCCTGAGCAAGATCGACGAGGAAGAGGCGGCGCTGACGCTGACGCAAATCGAGCGGCTCGGCGGGGACGTGCTTTCCGACGAAGTCGATTCCTTCACCACCAGCCGGATCGAATGAACGGGGGAGCGCCGTGAAGTACGTCGACGAATTCCGGGACCCGGAGGCGGCGAAGAAGCTGCTGCGGGCCATCGAGGCCAACGCCGCCAAGCTGGACGGGCCCATCGCCCTGATGGAGGTCTGTGGCGGCCACACCCACACCATCTACCGCTACGGGCTGGAGAACCTGCTGCCGGAGAACATCGAGCTGGTCCACGGCCCCGGTTGCCCGGTGTGCGTGATCCCGATGGGCCGGGTGGACGATGCGCTGTGGCTGGCGGCGCAGGATGACGTCATCCTCACCACCTTCGGCGACATGATGCGCGTGCCCGGTTCGGAGGGTTCGCTTCTCGACGCCCGCGCGAAGGGCGCCGACGTGCGTTTCGTGTATTCGCCGTTGGACGCGCTGAAGTTGGCGGAGGAGAACCCGGACAAGCACGTCGTGTTCTTCGCCGTGGGGTTCGAGACCACCGCGCCGTCCACGGCGGTGACGTTGGAGGCGGCCCGTCGCAAAGCAATCCCGAACTTCTCGGTGTTCTCCAATCACGTGACCATCGAGCCCCCGCTGCGGGCGATCGTCGACGGCGGGGAGACCGAGGTCGACGGGTTCATCGGCCCCGGCCACGTGGCCACGGTGGTGGGCACGAAGGCGTTCGATTTCCTGCCGGGCGAGTTCGGCATGCCGTGCGTGGTCGCCGGCTTCGAGCCGTTGGACATCCTGCAGGCCGTGGCGATGTTGGTGGAGCAGTTCGTCTCCGGCGACGTCGCCGCCGGCAAGGCGGCGGTGGGCAACCAGTACGCGCGCGTGGTGCGGCCCGAGGGCAACCCGGCGGCCGAGGCGCTGCTGGATCGCGTGTTCACCGTCCGCGACCGCTTCGAATGGCGCGGGCTGGGCTGGCTCGACGACTCCGGGCTGGGCATCGCCGAGGAGTATGCGCGGTGGGATGCGGAGAAACGCTTCACCGTCCCCGGCGCGCTGATCCCCGACCCCGTGGCCTGCGAGTGCGGCTCGGTGCTCACCGGGCGGATCAAGCCGTGGGAGTGCCGGGTGTTCGGCACGGCGTGCACGCCGGATACGCCGATCGGCACGTGCATGGTTTCGCCGGAGGGCGCCTGCGCGGCGTACTACAACTTCGGCCGCATCGACCGGAAGGTCACCGTCGAGCTGGGCTCGCGCCCGAATTGACCCGGAAACAGGAGAATCAGTGGATCCCAAGAACCGCCTCAACGACGACGAGGACCGGGTCAACGCCAACATCGGCCGCGTGCGGGCGCGCAAGCACAGGCTTCGCGACGACCACGTGACCCTCGCCCACGGCGCCGGCGGCAAGGCGTCGGCGGCGCTGGTGGAGAACGTGTTCTGGGAGATCTTCGGCGGGGACGTCCTGCCCGACGGCGGGGACTCGGCCGTGCTTCCGCTGGCCGGGATTCTGGGGGAAGGCGCGGGTGCAGACGCCGCCGGTTCGCTCGCCATGTCCACCGACTCCTACGTGGTCAACCCCATCGAGTTCCCGGGCGGCGACATCGGCGAGCTCGCGGTCAACGGCACGGTCAACGACCTCGCGGTGGCCGGCGCGGTGCCGAAGGCGATCACCGCGGCGTTCGTGCTCGAGGAGGGCCTGCCCATCGACGTGCTGCGCCGCATCGTCGAGTCGATGGCGCGGGCGGCGGAGGCCGCGGGCGTGGCCATCGTCGCCGGCGACACGAAGGTGGTGCCGCGCGGGGCGTGCGACAAGCTGTACATCACCACCGCCGGCGTCGGCGTCGTGCCCGCCGGCCGCCGCACCGGGTACGGGGAGATCGCGGAGGGCGACCGGATCATCGTGTCCGGCCCCATCGCCGATCACGGCATGGCGGTGATGATGGCCCGCGGCGACCTGGCCATCGAGGCCCCCATCCAGTCCGACACCCGCGCCGTCAACGGACTGGTGGAGGCGCTGTTCGCCGCGGTGCCCGACGTCCGTTTCCTGCGCGACGCCACGCGCGGCGGGTTGGCCACGGTCATGAACGAGCTGGCCCGCGGCTCCGGCAAGGGCATCGCGCTCGACGACGGCGCCATCGCGGTGCGCGACATGACCCGCGCCGCCTGCGACATGCTCGGCATCGACCCGTTGTACGTGGCCAACGAGGGCACGTTCACCGCCGTCGTGCCGGAAGGCTCCGCCGAGGCCGCCGTCGCCGCGCTCCACGACGCCGGTGCGCCGGAGGCCCGCGTCATCGGCCGCGTCGTCGCCGAGCCCGCCGCCTCCGTCGTGCTGGTCACCGGCTTCGGCGGCACGCGCATGGTGGACATGCTGGTCGGCGATCCGCTGCCGCGCATCTGCTAGCTCGGCTTTCTCCGGGCCGGGCCCGCTTTACGACGTTTCCCGCCCCGCACGCAGTCCCGCCATCGCCTGGCCCACGGCCAGACCGCCATCATTGGCGGGGACGACGCGGTGTTCCAGCAACGTCAGTCCACGGGCGGCGAGGTCGTCGCGCAGCGCGGACATGAGGATGCGGTTTAGGGCGCACCCGCCGGTGACTCCGACGATCGCCGTGTCCGCGGTCTCGGCCGCCAGCGCCATCCGTTCGCCGATGATCCGCGCCAGGCCGACGTGGAATCGCAGGGCGCGGACGGAGGATGAGTACTCGGGATGGGCCAGCTCCTGGAACAACTCGGGGATCGTCGTGGCGGTGGAGGTGGGGACGGTGGGAGAGGCGGCAGAATCGCTTTTCGCGTCCATCTCATCCAGCGCCGTCTGCGCCAGGTGCTCGAACTCCATGGCGGCCTGCGCCTCGTAGCTCACCGCGCCGTCGTCCCATTTCGCGCCGCATCCGGCGATGACGGCGGCGGTGTCGAAGATGCGGCCGAGCGACGTGGACTTCACCACGCCGACGCCGGCGGCCAGCTGCGATTCGAGCAGCGCCCGCTCGGTGGTGGCTTCGGCGGGGACTACGGCGTCGAGCGGCACATCGAGCCCCCACGACCGGGCGATGCACACCGCCGTCCGCCACGGCCTCTCCACCGACCGATCACCGCCGGCGAAGGCGAAGGCGGGCACATGCCACGTCCGCGACCAACTCCAAAGGTCGCCCCGGCTCCCGTCCTCGTCGCCGTCGTCGCAGCCCACGGTCAGAATCTCGCCGCCCCAGATCGTCCCGTCGGTGCCGTAACCGGTGCCGTCGAGCGCCGCGATCACCGCCGGCCCCTCCGCGATCCCATGCTCGGCGAGCAGCGCCAGCGCGTGCGCGTAGTGGTGTTGGACGCCGAGCAGCTGGATCCCGCGCTCATCCCAGTACCGCTCCGCCCACGCGGTCGTCGCGTAGTCGGGGTGCAGGTCGTGGACGACGAGGTCCGGCGCGACCCGCCGCATCGCCAGCATCCGCTCGACCGACTCGCCGAACGTCGCCTGCGTCACCGCCGACCGCATGTCCCCGATGTGCGGCGACACGTGGGCCATGCCCGCGTCTCCGTCGTCCCCGCCATCGACGACGGCGAACGTGTTCTTCAGTTCACCTCCGACGGCGAGGATGTGCCGGGGCGAGGGGCCGTCGTCACGCGGGGACGGCAGGGGAAGCGGCAAGGGCGCGAAGCCGCGCGACCGCCGGACCGGACGCGCGCCGAGGAACACCGAATCCTCCACGGGCACGTGAATGCCGCGATCATGCAGCAGAAACGCGTCCGCGATGTGCGCGAGCCGCTCCCGCGCCGACGCGTTGTCGTGGCACAGCGCCTCGCCCGGCGGGTTGCCGGACGTGGCCACGAGCGGCTTGTCGACGAGAAGCTCGTGCAGCGGCGAATACGGCAACATCACCCCGACGTCGCCGAGGCCGGGCGCGACCGACGGGGCGAGTTCCGGCGCGGAGCCGGTGGCGTCGGGGCGCAGAGGCGCAATCACGATCGGGTGCGCCGGCGAGGTGAGCAGCGCCAGCTCGGTGTCCCCGAACTCGGCGAGGCGTTGGGCGGCCCCGGCGTCGGGGGCCATCACCGCGAAGGGCTTGGCGGGGCGGTGCTTGCGGCGGCGCAGCTCGGCGACGGCGTGCTCGTTGGCCGCGTCGCACATGAGGTGGAAGCCGCCGATGCCCTTCACCGCGAGGATCGCGCCGTCGTCGAGAAGCTCGCGGGCGCGCGCGATGGTGGCCGCCATGAATTCGGGGGAGCGGTCGGGTTCGGGAGTGGGAGCGCCGGGTTCTTCGAGCCACAGCCGCGGGCCGCAGTCGAAGCAGCTGATCGGCTGGGCGTGATGGCGGCGGTCGCCCGGGTCGGAGTACTCGGCGGCGCATGCCGGGCACAGGGGGAACTCGCGCATCGTGGTGTTCGGGCGGTCGTAGGGGACGTCCTCGATGATGGTCAGGCGCGGCCCGCAATTGACGCACGTGATGAACGGGTGGCCGAAGCGCCGGTTGCCCGGATCCCGCATCTCCGCGAGGCAGTCGGGGCAGGTGGCGACATCCGGCGGCAGCAACGTCGGCGCACCCTCGGCACGGCGGGATTCCAGGATTTCGAAGGCGGGTGCGGCATCGGCGTCGGAATCGTCGGCGCGGCCGCCGCGCACGGGCAGCTCGCGCACCTCGTGGCCGAGGATCCGCGCGAGCGGCGGGGCGTCGCCAAGCACCTGCGTGATGAAGGCGTCGACCTCCGCCGGCACGCCCTGGACCTCGATGAACACCTCGCGGTCGTCGTTGCCGCAGAACCCGGAGACGCGATGCCGGGCGGCGACGGCGGCGACGTGCGGGCGGAACCCCACGCCCTGGATCACGCCGCGCAGCAGGTGTTCCCGCCGGATTTCGCTCATGATGCGAGCTTAACGCCCACCCGAATCGCCTTGACAGGTGTTCCCCATCGGTTTCGCGGATGTGCCCAATCTAACTTCGGCGTTACCGCAGGTCGGGGGGTGTCACGCGGAAGCGGGCTACAAGTAACTCAAATCCGCGTCTAAGGTGGAGCATATGCACGAAGTGGCCTTGAGCATGCAGCTTGCGCGCATCGTCACCAAGGCCGCCGATAACCGAAAAGTCCTGGTCGTTCGGCTGGAAGTCGGCGCACTGCGTCAGGTGGTGCCCGACACTCTGGCCCATGCCTGGAGGTTCGTGGTCAAGGACACCAACCTCGGCGGTTCCCGTCTCGACGTCGATTGGAAACCGGTGGTGCTGGAATGCCCCGCCGGACACGTCGCGGAGCTGCCCGAGCCGTGGGGGTTCGACTGCCGGATCTGCGGGGAGCCGGCGAAAGTCGTGGGCGGCGAAGAGTTTCGGGTGCTGGACATCGAACTCGGTCCGACGACAGAGCCAACGCGGGAAAGAGCGTGAGATGGGTCGTTTCCACAGGCACGACGACGGCACGGTGCATGCGCATGACCATGGGGATCATCCGCACGAGCACCATCACCACCACGATCACGGGCACGGCCACGATCATGGCCATGCGCACGACCATGCGCACGATCTGAGCCACGTCGACGCCGACAGCGCCGAGCACGGTGACCACACCGGTTACGACACCGGCCGCGAGCGGGTGCTGATCCTCGAGGACATTTTCACGGAGAACGACGTCCGCGCCGCGGAAAACAGGGCGCTTTTCGACGATCACGGCGTCACCGCCATCAACGTGATGAGCTCGCCGGGCTCGGGCAAGACCGCCCTGCTCCGCCACGCGCTGGAGGACCTGCGGGGGAAGGTCCGGGTCGGGGTCATCGAGGGGGACATCGAGACGCCGCTCGACGCGGAGCGTCTGGAGGGCTTCGGCGCCCAGATTTCCCTGCTCAACACGGGCAACGGCTTCGGCGGCGAGTGCCACCTGGATGCGCCGATGATTTCCTCGGCGCTGAGGGGCCTGGATCTGGCGGAGCTGGACCTGGTGTTCATCGAGAACGTGGGCAACCTGGTGTGCCCGGCCGAGTTCGAGGTCGGCGAGCACCGGAAGATGATGGTCTACGCGGTGACGGAGGGCGAGGACAAGCCCCTGAAGTACCCGGTGATGTTCCGCTCGGTGGAGGCGGTGGCGGTGAACAAGATCGACCTGCTGCCGTACCTCGACTTCGACATGGACCTGTTCCTGGCGAACCTGCGCACGGTCAATCCGGACGCGAAGGTCTTCGAGGTCTCTGCCAAGACGGGCGAGGGCCTGGACGCGTGGCTGGGCTGGCTGCTCGAGGGGAAGGGCGACCGATGACCTCGGCAGCACGCGCGGTGAACCGCATTGACACGACTTGCTCGACGACGAACCTGCGGGCGGAGACATCACCCGCACTTGTATGCGATGACGGGGGTGCGCACCGCCGATCGTGGTGCCGGTCCTCGGACTCTCTGTGGACTGGGAGGACACGGAAATGAACATCGGCCATGGCTGGCGGGGTGAGACGCTCGCCGAGAATCTGGAGAGGTCGGGCGTATCGCGCCGGGACTTCATGAAATTCTGCGGCGGGCTCGCCGCGATCTTCGCCGCGGGGACGCCCGCCATGGCCGGGGCTCAGGAGCTGACGCCGGCCGCGCAGGAGATCGCGGACAAGCTCGGCGCGGTGGAAAAGCCCAACGTGGTGTGGCTGCAGCTGCAGGAGTGCACCGGCTGCATGGAGTCGGTGCTGCGCTCCGGCGGGGCGACGGTGGAGGACCTGGTGCTCAATCGCCTGTCCATGCCGTACAACGAGCTGCTCATGGCGCCATCGGGGCATGCGGCGGAGAAGGCGCTGGACGACGCCAACGCGGAGCCGCACATCCTGGTGGTCAACGGTTCGGTGCCCATGAAGGACGACGGAATCTACTGCACCATCGGCGGCAAGTCCTCCGAGCAGGTGCTCATGGAGGCCGCGGAAAACGCCACCGCCATCCTGGCCGTGGGCGCGTGCGCGGTGTGGGGGTCGGTGCAGGCCGCGAAGCCGAACCCGACCGGCGCCGTCGGCATCGACGAGCTGATCAAGGACAAGCCGGTCATCAACGTCGCCGGCTGCCCGCCGATCGGCGAGGTGATCACCGCGACGATCACGTACATCCTCACCCACGGCGAGGCCCCGAAGGTCGACGCCGAGGGGCGCCCGCTGTTCGCATACGACCAGCGCATCCACGACTCCTGCCCGCGCCGCCCCCACTTCGACGCCGGCCAGTTCGTGCGCACCTTCGACGACGAGGCCGCCCGCAACGGCTGGTGCCTGTACGAGGTCGGCTGCAAGGGCCCGTCGACGTTCAGCCCGTGCCCGATCATCCAGTGGAACCTCAAGTCCGGTTGGCCGATCGGCCAGGGCCATCCGTGCATCGGCTGCACGGAGAAGGATTTCTTCGACAAGTTCACCCCGTTCTACGAGGAGCTGCCCAACGTCAGCGGCTTCGGCGTGGAATCCACCGCCGCGAAGCTGGGGCTCGGCGCCGTCGGCGTCGCGGCCGCGGGCGTGGCGGTGCATGCGGGCATCACGACGTTCAAGCAGATCGGCATTCGGCAGAAGTCCGGGGACGAGAGGGTGATCGCCAAGTTCGGCGAGGGCCCCGATGCGGGGTCGGCGGGACGCGCCGTCGACGCACACGACAACATGCCCGGCGACGTGACGGGAAAGGACAGCTAAATGGCCACCGAGAGACTCGTCATCGATCCGTTGACCCGCATCGAGGGTCACCTGCGCATCGAGTTGGAGCACGAGAACGGGAAGATCTCCGACGCGTGGAGCGAGACCACCATGTTCCGCGGCATCGAGGAGATCTGCCGCGGGCGCGACCCCCGCGACGTGTGGGCCTTCGTCGGCCGCATCTGCGGCGTGTGCACGGGCGTGCACTCGGTCGCCTCCGTCGTCGCGGTGGAGGACGCCATCGGCTCCAATCCGCCGCCGCAGGCCCGCCGCATCCGTGACCTGGTGCTGGGCTCGCAGGAGGTCCATGACCACGCGGTGCACTTCTACCACCTGCACGCCCTGGACTGGGTCAACGTGGTCTCGGCCGCGGAGGCCGACGTGGACAAGGCGCTGGAGTTCGCCAGGTCGATCGGTTCGACGTGGCGCGGCAACACCTTCGACAAGTTCACCAAGGTCAAGGAGACCCTCAACCAGGTCATCGAGTCCGGTCAGCTGTCGATCTTCACCGGCGGCTACTGGGAGCACCCCGACTACCGCCTGCCCGCCGAGGCCAATCTCATGGCGGTGTCGCACTATCTCGACGCCCTGGAGTTCCAGCGGTCGATCATCCGCATCAACACGGTCTTCGGCGGCAAGAACCCGCACCCGAACTTCCTCGTCGGCGGCATGGCCTGCTCGATCGACCCCGACAAGTCGGAGACGGTCAACCAGGTCCACCTGGACCAGGTCGAGACGTGGGTCGCCGAGATGGTCGAGTTCGTGCGCGATTGCTACTACCCGGACGCCGTGGCGATCATGGGCGCGTACAAGGACTACTTCGACATCGGCGCCGCCGCCCCGAATTTCCTGGCGGTGGGCATGGCCGGCGCGACGTACGCGGGCAATCCGGCGGAGTCGCGCGTCGAAACCGTGCACCCGGAGATCAAGCCCGGCGTCGTCCTCGACGGCGACTACTCGAAGGTCGTGCCCTTCGATCCGGAGAAAATCGAGGAGTTCGTCTCCTCGGCGTGGTTCACCTACGAGGACGGCGACGACAAGGGCCTGCACCCGCTGGTCGGCGAGACCACGGTCGAGTACACCGGCCCGAAGCCCCCGTACGACTGGTTGGGCGACGACGAGAAGTACACGTGGTCGAAGGCGCCGCGCTACGACGGCCGCGTCATCCAGGTCGGCCCCGTCGCGCGCGTCCTCAACGCGTACATCCAAGGCGAATCCCGGACCAAACAGCTCGTCGACGAAGCCGTCGGCAAGCTCGGCATTCGCATCGAGCAGATGAATTCCACGGCGGGACGCACCTACGCCCGCGCCGTGGAGGCGGTGACCACCGCGGAGTACATGGCCGACGTGGTCATGCCGCAGTTCGTCGACGGCATCCGCAACGGCGACATCGACGTCTTCGACGCGAGCAAGTGGGAGCCGTCGAGCTGGCCCGACGAATGCTCGGGCATGGCCTTCACCGAGGTCGCGCGCGGCATGCTCAGCCACTTCACGTCCATCAAGGACGGCAAGGTGTCCAACTACCAGGCGGTCGTGCCCACCACGTGGCTGGCCGGCGGCCGCGATCCGCAGGGCCGCCTCGGCCCGTACGAGGAGTCGCTGGCCAACGGGCATCCGCTGGCGGACCCGGAGCAGCCGCTGGAGCCGATCCGCACGATCCACTCCTTCGACCCCTGCATGTCCTGCGCGGTGCACGTGCTGGACCCGGAGGGGACGGAGATCTTCAAGACGGTGACGTCATGACCGCGCCAGACAAGACGCCCGACAAGACCCCCGATCTGGGCCGCGAAGCGGAGGCCATGTCCGCCGATTCGATGCGGGAGCCGGGCGAGCCCCGCCGCATGGTCGACGGCGACGAGTACGTCCGCATCGATCTGTGGTCGGCGGGCCTGCGCTTCCAGCATTGGGCGTCGGTGCTGCTCATCGTGGTGATGTCGGCGACGGGCTGGTACATCATGGACCCGTTCTTCGGACCCGACGCGGCGTCGGCCGCGGCCTCGGGTGAGACGGGCTACCTGATGGGCATCATCCGCACGATCCACATCACGGCCGGTTTCCTGTGGTGCGGCGTGGCCCTGGCGCGCCTGTTCATGCTGTTCTTCGCGCGCGGCAAGCAGTCGCGGTGGAAGGCGCTGTCCCCGTTCCATTCGAAGGCGGACCTCAAGGGCCTGTGGGACGTCACGCTGTACTACGCGTTCCTGAAGAAGCACGCCCCGCTGTACATCGCCCACAATCCGCTGCAGCAGCTGTCCTACACCGGCATTTACGTGATGTGCCTGCTGCAGCTGCTCACGGGCCTGGCCTTGTACGGGCTGTACGACCAGTCGAATTGGTTCCTCATGGTGCTGTCGTACCCGATCCACTGGTTCGGCATCCCGATCATCCGGCTGGTCCACGCGGTGCTGATGTTCCTGATCTGGGTGTTCGTGGTCATCCACGTGTACCTGGCGGTGCGGTCGGACGTCGTGGAGAAGCACGGCGGCATTTCCTCCATGATCAACGGCGGCATGTGGCTGCACCGCGACGCGAAGCCCGTCGACGGCGAGCGCGTCGGACCTCCCGAGAAGGCGGACCGCAAGGGCCGCCGTTTCCGGTGGGCGCGCGCGAACCGGTGGACGGCGAAGTGAGCGAAGTCAATGGCCCGGCGATCACGGTCCTGGGCGTCGGCAACGCCGTCATGGGCGACGACGCCGCCGGACTGGAGATCCTGCGCCTGCTCAAGGCGCGGGTCGCGGGCGGCTCCGGCAACTCGCCCGCCCCGGTCGACGTCGACGCCCTCGTCCCGCTGGCCAGTGCGTCGGCGTCGCCGTCGGTGCCGGGCGGTCTGGGGCTTTACGACGCCCACGTGACCCCCGCTTCGGCCACCGCCACGGACATCGCCGCGGGCCCCGGCGGCCGCATCGGCGACGTCGCGTTCGTGGAGGGCGGCACTTCCGGCCTGGAGCTGGTGGGCGTCGTCGGCGAGGCGCGCAAGCTGCTGGTCCTCGACGGCCTGACGGGGCCGGGGGAGCCCGGTGACGTGGTGGTGCTGGAAGGCGACCAGGTGCCGAGGCTGCTCAGCTCGAAGCTCTCGCCGCACCAGGTCGGCCTGCTCGATCTGCTGGCCACGGCGCGGCTGCTGGGCCACGAGCCGGAGCACGTCGGCGTCGTCGGCGTGGTGTGCTCCAGCGCGGAGCTCGAGGTGCGCCTGACCCCCGAGGTCGCCGCCGGCCTGCCCGCCGCCGTCGACGCCGCCGAGGAAGTGCTGTCGCGATGGGCCGCGAGCTAGGTTTCCACGTCCACTTCCCGTATCGCGAACTCCCGCCCGTGCCGCAGGTCCGCGGTGGGGGCGCCGCATTCGGGGCAGGCGAGGGCGAAGAATTCGTCGATTTCGCGTTCCGCCTCGCACGCCGGGCACCACACGGTGGCGGCGATGACCTCGACTTCCAGGTCCGCGCCCTCGCACACGGTGCCGCCGGCGGCCAACGGCCACGCGGCGTACAGGGCGTCCTCGATGACCCCGGCGCGGGTGCCCACGTCGAGGGCCACGCGCCGCACGCGCCGGCCGCTCGCCGCATCGACGATGACCTCGACCACGCCCGACAGGAGCCCCAATTCATGCATGCCCCAAGTGTGGCACGGAGTCGAACTGTGAAAGCGTTGATCCCATGAGCGAGACCATCCACCTGGACCAGCTGGTCGACCCGTTCGAGGCGAAGGTCGTCGTCGTCCGCGACGGCGCCGGGTCGATCGTCGACGCCCGGTTCGACCTCGCCGGCTTGCCGCGCCTGGACCCGATGCTCGTGGGCAAGGACGTCGCGGGCGTGCCGGACCTGGTGAAGATGCTCTGCGGCATCTGCCCCGTCGCCCACCACCTCGCGGGCGTCGCGGCGCTGGAGTCGCTGGCGGGCATCGCCCCGGACGATCTGCCGCGGCCGGTGCGCGATCAGCGCCTGCTGCTGCACCACGGCAGCGTCCTCGATTCACTGGCCTCCCGTTTCATCGGCCGCGACCGCGATCTCGCCGTGCGCCTGCGCCGCCTGGGCAAGCTGGCCATGAAGGCGGCGGGTGCGCCGGGCCATTTCCCCGACGTCGCCGTCCCCGGCGGCGTGCGCGTCCCCGTCGATGCGGGCGCCCTCGCCGAGCTTGCGGCACAGCTTCCTTCGCTTGACGACGATCTGGCCTCCCTCCTCCTCGACCTCCCCTCATCGGCGGCCGGGGCATCGTCCGGCGCACGCTTCGATGGCCTCGACGTCGCCGGCGTCGATGCCCGCGGAAAGCTCGATCCCCTCGGCGGCTACGTGGGGCTCATTGGTGAAGCCGGCAACGGTGGCGGCGTCGACGAAGCCACGCCCGCCTCCGAGTGGGCGCCCCGGGTGAAAGAGACCCGCCCCGGCGCCCCGGATCCTCGCCCCGTCATCGAGCTGGAGGCGACGAACGGCAGCGGAGTCCGCGCATGGAACTACCGCGTCGGCCCGATCTCGCGGGCGCGGTTCCGGGAGGCGGGCGCGGCCACGAACGATCCCTTCGAGGCGCAGCTGCTCACGCTCTCGGATTCGGTTGCGGCGCTGATGGGTCTGGCGGAGGCTCTGGCCGAAGGTTCGTCGGGTGCCTCCGAAGCGAGCACGGCGGATGCGGGGACGTGGGCGTCGTCAAGCATGAGGGCGGGGACCGGGATCGGCGTGGTCGACGGGCCGCGAGGCCTGCTCGCGCACGAGTACGCGGTGGATGAGGCGGGGACGGTGACGAGCTGCCGGATCCTCACTCCGACCGCCCAGAACGAGGGGTGGCTCGCCGGGATGCTGCGCGCGTCGCTGGCCGCGGCCGGGGACGGGGACAAGGAGGCGTGGGCCGAGTCGGCGATTCGGGCGGCGGATCCGTGCCTGCCGTGCACCTCGGCACCCGAGGGCGGGATGGGCGTTAAGTTGGAGGACGAGCAGAAGGAAGGCGGCCGCTGACATGTGCATCGGGATTCCGGGCAAGATCCTGGCCATCCGCGAGGGGCTGATGCCCATGGCCGACCTCGACTTCGGCGGCACCGCCCGCGAATGCTGCCTGGCCTACGTGCCGGAGGCGCGGGTGGGCGACTACGTGCTCATCCAGAACGGGTTCGCCATGGACGTCATCGACGAGCCGTCGGCGCGGGCGTCGTTGGAGGCGATCGCGGAATTGGGTCTTGCACCTGACCCTGCGTCAGGTGATTGAGTTCGGTTCATGCGAGACACGACCCACGACGGCGACGGCACCGAGCTGACCATCGGCGAGGCCGC
>NZ_DURI01000319.1 GCF_012837295.1 Corynebacterium sp.
CGGATTACTTTTGCCCCCGGCTAGATTTCGTGACGGCCGTCACATACGTTCTCAGTTAGTGATCATTAACCGAAACGCGACGGGCGAGCGCCCGCGACGAAGGGAACATCTGGCATGAGCATCCGCATCCCCCACATCATCGGCGGCGAAGAAGTCCACGCCGACGGCGCCACCATGGACGTCACCATCCCCTCGACCGGCGCCGTCCGCGGCACCGTCGGGCTGGCCGACCAGGCGCTCGTCGACCGCGCCGTGGCCAACGCCAAGGAGGCGCAGAAGGAGTGGGGCGCGTTCAGCCCGCTCAAGCGCACCCGCGTCCTCAACGAGTGGATCCGCCTCATCCGCGCCAACGCCGACGACATCGCCCGCGACCTGTCGCTCGAGCACGGCAAGACCTTCGCCGACGCCCACGGCGACCTGCAGCGCGGCCTCGAGGTCGTCGAGTTCTCCCTCGGCGCCCCGCACCTGCTCAAGGGCGAGTTCTCCGAGTCCGTCGGCACCGGCGTCGACGTCCACTCCGTCCGCCAGCCGCTCGGCGTCGTCGCCGGCATCACCCCGTTCAACTTCCCCGCCATGATCCCCCTGTGGAAGGCCGGCCCGGCGCTGGCCGCGGGCAACGCGTTCATCCTCAAGCCCTCCGAGCAGGACCCCTCCGTGCCGGTCACCCTGGCCAAGCTCTTCCTCGAGGCCGGCGGCCCGGCCGGCGTGCTCAACGTCGTCCACGGCGCCCACGACGCCGTCAACGGCCTGCTCGAGCACCCCGACGTCAAGGCCATCGGCTTCGTCGGCTCGACCCCCGTCGCCGAGCACGTCTACGTCACCTCCGCCAAGCTGGGCAAGCGCGCCCAGTGCTTCGGCGGCGCCAAGAACCACATGATCATCATGCCGGACGCCGACCTCGACCGCGTCGTCGATGCGCTCATCGGCGCAGCGTACGGCTCCGCCGGCGAGCGCTGCATGGCCATCTCCGTGGCCGTGCCGATCGGCGACGAGGTCGCCGACGCCCTGCGCGACGCCCTGGTCGAGCGCATCAAGGACCTCAAGGTCGGCCACTCGCTCGACCCGGACGCCTCCTACGGCCCGCTGATCACCCCGCAGGCCCTCGAGCGAGTCCGCGACATCGTCGGCTCCGCCGAGGGCGAGGGCGCGACCCTGGTCATCGACGGCCGCGACGTCGGCGCCACCGACGACGAGTTCGAGGGCGAGTCGCTCGCCGACGGCCTGTTCATCGGCCCGTCGCTGATCGACGACGTGAAGCCGGGCATGCGCTGCTACGACGAGGAGATCTTCGGCCCCGTCCTGTGCATCGCCCGCGCCAAGGACTACGAGGAGGCCCTCGCCCTGCCGAACGAGCACGAGTACGGCAACGGCGTGGCCATCTTCACCCGCGACGGCGACGCCGCCCGCGACTTCGCCTCCCGCGTCGAGGTCGGCATGGTCGGCGTCAACGTGCCGATCCCGGTCCCGGTGGCCTTCCACACCTTCGGCGGCTGGAAGCGCTCCGGCTTCGGCGACCTCAACCAGCACGGCCCGGACGCCTTCCGCTTCTACACCCGCACCAAGACCATCACCACCACCTGGCCGAAGGGCCCGCGCGAGGGCGCGTCCTTCAACATGCCGGTCCTGGGCTCCTAGCCCGCATCCGGCCGACCGCGCACACCCAGCAGGAATCACAGGAAGATCAGGAAGAAACCCATGACCTGGATCACCGAAGACCAGAAGATGCTCGCCGACACCATCGACGCGTACGTGGCCAAGCACATCGCGCCCAACGCCGCCGAGTGGGACGCGAACCACCATTTCCCCGTCGACGAGATGCGCGGCCTCGCCGAGCTCGGCGTCGGCGCGCTGTACTGCTCCGAGGACCACGGCGGCACGGGCCTGACCCGCTCCGACGGCGTCGTGGTGTTCAACCGCATCGCCCGCGGCTGCCCGGTGACCTCGGCGTTCCTGTCCATCCACAACATGGTCACGTGGATGGTCGACGAGTTCGGCACGGAGGAGCAGCGCGCCGAGTTCATCCCGAAGCTCGCGGCGATGGAGATCATGGGCTCCTACTGCCTGACCGAGCCGGACGCCGGCTCCGACGCGGCGGCGCTGTCGACCCGCGCGGTCAAGGACGGCGACGAGTGGGTGCTCGACGGCGTCAAGCAGTTCATCTCCGGTGCCGGCGCCTCCGACGTCTACCTGGTCATGGCCCGCACGGGCGCCGAGGGCGCCAAGGGCATCTCCGCGTTCCTGGTGGACAAGGGCACCCCGGGCCTGTCCTTCGGCCCGAACGAGAAGAAGATGGGCTGGCGCAACCAGCCGACGGCGCAGGTCATGTTCGACGGCGTGCGCGTCCCGGCCGACCGCCTCATCGGCGGCGAGGAGGGCCTGGGCAAGGGCTTCACCATGGCCATGCGCGGCCTCAACGGCGGCCGCATCAACATCGCGGCCTGCGCCCTGGGCGGCGCGGAGTTCGCGTTCGGCCGCGCGGTGTCCTACCTGAAGGACCGCAAGGCCTTCGGCGGCACCCTCATCGACAACGACGCCCTGCGCCACCGCATCGCGGACATGGCCGCCGGCCTGCAGTCCTCGCGCCTCATGCTCTCGCACGCCGCCGACGCCCTCGACTCGAAGGCCCCGGGCTACCCGGAGGCCTGCGCGATGGCGAAGCTGCACGTCACCGAGACCTGCTTCCACATCGCTGACGAGGCCCTGCAGCTCCACGGCGGCTACGGCTACCTGGAGGAGTACGACGTCGAGCGCATCGTCCGCGACCTGCGCGTCATGCGCATCCTCGAAGGCACCAACGAGATCATGCGCATGATGATCGGCCGCGCCGCCGCCAAGGGCGCCCTGACCTTCTGATTACCGGCTTGACGACGACCCACCCCACCATCGAGGAGCGAAACACCAGATGAGCACCACCGACATCCGCACCGTGGCCGTCATCGGCCTGGGCAACATGGGCGGCCCGATGGCCGCGAACCTGGCCAAGGCCGGTTTGACCGTCCACGGTTCCGACCCGTCGCCGGAGGCCCGCCAGACGGCGGCCGACGCCGGCGTCACCGTCCACGACAACGCAGTCGACGCGGTGACCGCCGCCGACGCCGTGGTCACGATGCTGCCCAACGGCAAGATCGTCGGCGCGGTCTACGACGAGCTGCTGCCCGCCGCCCCCGGCGGCGCGCTGTTCATCGATTCGTCGACCATCGCGGTGGACGACGCCCGCGAGCTCAACGCCCGCGTCGCCGCGGCGGGCCACC
>NZ_DURI01000320.1 GCF_012837295.1 Corynebacterium sp.
CTGAGCAGTTCGCCGTCCAGACCGGCACGCACCCGCGCGTGACCACCGAGGCGAACATCGCGAACATGGAGCGCCAGCTCGGCCGCCTGGGCCTGGGCCACGACAAGCGCCGCGCCTTCGCCACCACCGACACCGATTACTACCGGTGGACGCAGTGGATCTTCCTGCGCATCTACAACTCCTGGTTCGACGAGCGCGACGGGAAGGCGCATCCCATCGAAGAGCTTGTCGACGCCTACGCGGCAGGCGACATCGCCCTGCCCGAGGAGTTCGCCGGCCGCGAGTGGGCCGACCTCGACCGCGTGGAGCGTGAGCGCGCCCTGGAGGCCCGCCGCCTGGTGTACCGCTCGAACTCGATGGTCAACTGGTGCCCCGGCCTGGGCACGGTGCTGTCGAACGAGGAGGTCACGGCCGAGGGCCGCTCGGAGCGCGGCAACTTCCCGGTGTTCCGCAAGCGCCTGGGCCAGTGGATGATGCGCATCACCGCGTACTCGGATCGCCTGGTCGACGACCTGGAGCTGCTGGATTGGCCGGATAAGGTCAAGTCCATGCAGCGCAACTGGATCGGCCGGTCCCGCGGCGCGGAGGTCGTTTTCCAGGCGACCGCCGCCGACGGGTCGACGCGCCCGATCGAGGTCTTCACCACCCGCCCCGACACCCTGTTCGGCGCGTCCTACATGGTGCTGGCGCCGGAGCTGGACCTGGTCGACGAGCTCGTCGCCGAGTCCTACCCCGCCGACGTCGACCCGCGGTGGACCCTCGGCGAGGACTCCCCCGCCGCCGCCGTCGCCGCGTACCGACGCTCCATCGCCGCCAAGTCCGACCTGGAGCGCCAGGAGAGCAAGGAGAAGACCGGCGTCTTCACCGGCGCCTACGCGACCAACCCGGTCTCCGGCGAGCAGGTCCCCGTCTTCATCGCCGACTACGTCCTGGCGGGCTACGGCACCGGCGCGATCATGGCCGTCCCCGGCCACGACGACCGCGACCACGAGTTCGCCACCGCCTTCGGCCTGCCCATCCGCGAGGTCGTCGCCCCCGCCGCTCCCGCGAAGACCGCGGACGGCGAGGAGGCGGGCGTCGCAAAGCAGGCGTTCACCGGCGAAGGCAAGGCCGTGAACTCCGCCAACGACGCCGGCCTGGACATCAACGGCCTGGGCCTGGCCGACGCGAAGGCCGCCACCATCGAGTGGCTCGAGGCCAACGGCTCCGGCCGCGGCACCACCCAGTACAAGCTGCGCGACTGGCTCTTCGCCCGCCAGCGCTACTGGGGCGAGCCGTTCCCCGTGGTCTACGACGAGGACGGCGTCGCGCACCCGCTGCCCGAGTCGATGCTGCCCGTCGAGCTGCCCGAGGTCGAGGACTACAAGCCCGTCACCTTCGACCCCGACGACGCCGACACCGAGCCGCAGGCACCGCTGGCCAAGGCCACCGACTGGGTCAACGTCGAGCTCGACCTCGGCGACGGCCCGAAGCAGTACCGCCGCGACACCAACGTCATGCCCAACTGGGCCGGTTCGTCCTGGTACCAGCTGCGCTACATCGACCCGAACAACAACGACGCGCTGTGCGACGTCGAGAACGAGCGCTACTGGACCGGCCCGCGCCCCGACGTCCACGGCGCCGGCGACCCGGGCGGCGTCGACCTGTATGTCGGCGGCGTCGAGCACGCGGTGCTGCACCTGCTGTACTCGCGTTTCTGGCACAAGGTGCTGTTCGACCTCGGCCACGTGACGTCGAAGGAGCCGTACCGCCGCCTGTTCAACCAGGGCTACATCCAGGCGTACGCGTACACCGACGCGCGCGGCGTGTACCAGCCGGCGGAGGACGTCGTCGAGCGCGACGGGAAGTTCTTCATCCCGGGTGCCGGCGATGGCGGCGCTGACCTGGAGGTTTTCCAGGAGTACGGCAAGATGGGCAAGTCGCTGAAGAACGCCGTCTCCCCCGACGACATCTGCGACAACTACGGCGCCGACACCCTCCGCGTCTACGAGATGGCCATGGGCCCCCTGGACACCTCCCGCCCGTGGGCGACGAAGGACCTGGTCGGCGCGCAGCGCTTCCTGCAGCGCGCGTGGCGCCTGGTGGTCGATGAGGCGACGGGCGGGACTTCGGTCACCGATGCCCCGCTTTCCGACGACGACCTCAAGGCCCTCCACCGCACCGTCGACGGAGTGACCGGGGATTACGCCGGCCTGCGCGACAACACCGCCGTGGCGAAGCTGATCGAGTACGTCAACTACCTGACCAAGGCGTACGGCACCTCCGGCGCGCCGCGTGCCGCGGTGGAGCCGCTGGTGCTGATGCTCGGCCCCGTGGCTCCGCACATCGCCGAGGAGCTGTGGTCGCGGCTGGGCAACGACGAGTCCCTCGCCCACGGCCCGTGGCCGGTGGCGGACGAGAAGTGGCTGGTCGACGACACCGTCGAGCTGCCCGTCCAGGTCAACGGCAAGGTGCGGTCGCGCGTCACCGTGGCCGCGGACGCGTCGCGCGAGGACATCGAGGCCATCGCGCTCGCCGACGAGAAGGTCGCCGCGTACACCGCCGAGGGCACCGTGGCGAAGGTCATCGTCGTGCCCGGCAAGATGGTCAACGTCGTGGTGAAGAAGTAGCCGCCGCTTCCCCGGGCCCCGCATTTATGCAGGTTGTGGGTCTGCGAAACGCAGACCACAAACCCATGATTGGTGTCTACCAACCATTGGTGATCCTGCTCTGTTGTCTGTTTTCGCCGTAGTGGGCCGCCGCGGGCGGTAGCGGTCCGTCGCGGGCCGCCGCGATTCATGTGGTCCGGGCCATCCGGACGGTCCAGCAGCTCAAGAAACTCATGCACACCTTTTGTGACGCAAGATCGCCGAAATCGGGGAATCCAGACCGTTTCGAGTCACGAAAGGTGTGCATGAGTTTTCTAAGTGATGTGAACGGGGGGATCTGACCCCGGCGGGGTCAGCCGCGGAGGATCTTCTCCATCTTCTTGCCCTTGGCCAGTTCGTCGACGAGCTTGTCCATCCAGCGGATCTTCTGCATCAGCGGATCCTCGACATCCTCGACTCGGACGCCGCAGACCACGCCCGTGATCAGGTCGACGTGCTCGTTCAAGGCCGGCGCGGCCGCGAAGAATCCCTCCAGATCGACGCCGGAATCGACGGCGGCGCGGAGCCCCGGAACGTCATGACCCGTGAGCCACGCGAGCACCTCGTCGAGTTCTTCGACGGTGCGGCCCTTGCGCTCGACCTTCGCGACGTACAACGGGTAGATGTCGGCGAACGGAGTGCGGAAAATGCGGTGGCCGGTCACGACGGGATTCCGCCCTCGACGCCGAACATGGCGATGGAGAACGTCGACGTCATCCACGCCAGCGTCCACGGCATGAGCACCCAGCACATGGCCAGCCACGGGCGCCAGTTGCCGAACGACTTCCACCGCGTGTACGTGATCCAGAATCCGCCGAGCGCTCCGAACAGGCTCACGGCACCCGGGACCAGGGGAAACGCCAGCTCCGCCCAGCGCGAGCAGATGAACACGTGGCTTCCGTCATCGCAGTTCGGGCCGCCCACGGCGGCGCTGATCACGCCGATGATGATCGCCGCCAGAAACGTCCCGCCGACGACGGCGCCCGCGTACTTCAGCGCCGGGCGCCAGGAGTATTCCTTGCGCTCGAGGTGCTTGAGCGGGTCATCGTCGTCGGGGTATCCGGCAGTCTGGTCGTCGCGCATGCCCTCACCATACGCGTGGGGTTTACGCCGGCGTGATCAGCGTGGGGACGGGGCAGTGGCGGACGATCTGGTTAGTCGAAGAGCCGATGAACACCCGCCCGAAGGGCCCGAGCGTCGACGATCCGACGATGAGCAGGTCGCCCTTCTTCCACTTCAGGGCGCCGAGCGCCTCTTCCCAGCCGTGCCCGCTGCCGACGTCGGCCTCGACGTGCAGGTCCGGGTAACGGGTGTGGGCGCGGTCGATGCCGCGGTCGATGAGCGCCAGGGCCTGCTCGCGCCATTCGATCATCAGGTCCGCGGATGACCCGAAGCCGTCTTCGGTGGGGTACATGGTCGCGCCACGGGGGGTGAACGCCAACAGCCGCAGCGGCACGTCCCACTTCATGGCCAGGTCCGCGGCCCGCTTGAGCGCGGTGTGCGATTGCGGGGTGTCGATGTAGGAGACGTTGATCCGCGTGACGCCGTTCTTCGACAGTCTGCGCCCGCGCGGGGACAGCCCCAATGCCACCGGCGAATAATGCAGCAGGGCGTCGGCGGTCGAACCGGCGCGGAATCGGCCGGAGGGGGAGTGGGCCTCGCTGCCCAGCAGGATGACGTCGGCGCCGAACTCCTCCGCCATGCGGGTCAACGCGGTGGCCTCGGAGGAGGACTCGACGCTGACGAATGCCTCGTCGTCGAGCATGTTCTTGCGGATCCCGGCCGCCTTCAGCGCCGCCCGCGCCGCCCGTTCCGAGTTCCTTCCTTCGCGCTCGACCCAGGAGTCGTGGTCGGACAACCGCGCCAGAGACGTCAGCGGCCACCCGCGCGACAGGACGGTGGCCACGCGGATGCGCACCTCGCAAGTGCGGGCCAGCCATGCGGCGAAGTTGATCGCCTCCGCACCGTTGCGGCCGGGGCGCCACGCGACCAATACGCGGAGCGGGCTGTGCGGCATGCGAACCTCCTGGGGGCTGAGCCGGTTCGCGGCTCGGGGGTGGTGCTCGGCGGGTGCTGAGTCAACATCGCACCTTAACGTTCCACCCTCAAGACTAGTCGCCGTTTACTCGGCTGCCGTAGCCCGGTCCTCCCCGTAGGACTCCAGGATGCGCTTGAGGATGGGCACGAGGGTCGCGCCGACCTGCAGTTCCTCGGGAGACAGCGACTTGAACATGTTGGCCATCTGTTCGTCGCGTTCGTCGGAGACGCGGCGCAGCTCGGACACGCCCTTGTCGGTCAGCTCGACGCGGACGCCGCGGCGGTCCTTGGTGTCGCGGACGCGCTCGACCATGCCGGCGTCCTCGAGGTGGTGGACGGCGTTGGAGGCGGTGGGCATGCGGATGGCCTCGGCCTGCGCGAGCTGGTTGATGCGGCACGGGCCCAGGGCGTCGAGCGTCATCATGATGGAAAGCTGCGCGCGGCTCAGCTGCGACTCCTCGGAGCGGCGGCTGTACAGCAGCTCGGCCCGGGTCAGCAGGGGGCGAATTTCCTTGGCCAGGTCCAGGGGGGTCATCGCTCCGGCCGCAGCGGACGCGGCCTGATTGGTTTCGGTCATGGGCGCAATCGTAGTCAAACACGCACCGTCATTCCCAGTGCAAAATAGTCATGCGACGCTAGTTATTATGAAAAACACAGACTCTTTGGTCCGGGTTCCCGCATTGTCGCTGTTCAGGGCTTTACGACGCCTTGGTGCGCCGTGGTCGGCCTGAAAAAACGGGGGTGAAAACGCCACTGACCGTTACACCCCTGTAACGAGCGTAACGGTCAAATCAGATGCGCAAAAGCGTCGCAAAGCAGCGCGAAGGCCCGGGGCCCGCCGACCGTGGTGCAGTCGGCGGCCCGGGCCCGGGATCACGCGAGGCGCGCGGGGATGCCGAAAGCGGCCCGAGCGCGGGGTGCGAGAACTACTCGCCGGAGATGAACTTCTCCAGCTCGGCGCGAGCGACGTCGTCGCCCATCTGCTTCGGCGGGGACTTCATCAGGTACGCCGAGGCCGGCAGGATCGGGCCGCCGATGCCGCGGTCCTTGGCGATCTTCGCGGCGCGCAGGGCGTCGATGATGATGCCGGCGGAGTTGGGGGAGTCCCACACCTCGAGCTTGTACTCCAGGTTCAGCGGCACCTCGCCGAAGGCCTTGCCCTCGAGGCGGACGTACGCCCACTTGCGGTCGTCCAGCCAATCGATCCAGTCGGACGGGCCGATGTGGACGTTGCGGTCGTCGATCAGGCCGGCCAGCGGGCCGGTCAGGTTCGAGGTCACGGCCTGGGTCTTCGAGATCTTCTTGGACTCCAGGCGCTCGCGCTCGAGCATGTTCTTGAAGTCCATGTTGCCGCCGACGTTGAGCTGCAGCGTGCGCTCCAGGCGGACGCCGCGGTCCTCGAACAGCTTCGCCATCACGCGGTGCGTGATGGTGGCGCCGACCTGCGACTTGATGTCGTCGCCGACGATCGGGACGCCGGCGTCCTCGAACTTCTTGGCCCACTCCGGGTCGGAGGCGATGAAGACGGGCAGGGCGTTGACGAAGGCCACGCCGGCGTCGATCGCGCACTGGGCGTAGAACTTGTCCGCCTGCTCCGAGCCGACCGGGAGGTACGACACCATCACGTCGACCTCGGCGTCCTTCAGTGCCTGCACGACGTCGACCGGCTCCTTCGCCGACTCGTCGATGGTCTCCGCGTAGTACTTGCCGATGCCGTCCAGGGTCGGGCCACGCTGGACCTCGATGCCGAGGGTCGGCACGTCCGCGATCTTGATGGTGCAGTTCTCGGAGGCGTTGATCGCCTCGGAGAGATCCTTGCCCACCTTCTTGTCGTCGACGTCGAACGCCGCGACGAACTCGATGTCGGAGACGTGGTAGTCGCCGAACTGAACGTGCATCAGGCCGGGGACGTCGTCACCCGCCTTCGCGTCACGGTAGAACTCCACGCCCTGGACGAGCGACGAAGCACAGTTGCCGACGCCGACGATTGCAACGCGAACGGAACTCATGAAATGCGGTCTCCTTGATTCGACTTCCGGTGCGGGCGCGCACGTGGATCCGGGTGGACCCGGGACGCACCCCAATGTGCTGACGCTATACCCATTCGATATCGCAACCGCATTCCGGAGCCCGTGGGGGCGAAGGTGAACCGATAAAGCGGGGGTGATGGCATGGGGGTGCCTGCTACCCTGACCGCGTGATCACGTGGCGCGATGAAGTCGACCACACGCTGGCCCGCAACGCGGAGCTGGCGCGCTGGCGGAGTGGCGAGGTCGAGGCGGGGACGTTGCGGGACGGCGATCCCCGGCTCGTCGCGGCCGCCCGATTCCACGGCGTCCCCGCCGACGCGAAGTGTCCTCTTTGTCGCAATGGGGACCTCCGACTCGTATCCTGGGTTTTCGGAGAGAACCTGGGGCATCGTTCCGGCACCGCATGCGGCGCCGCCGAACTCGCCCATCTGGTCGCCGAGCGTGGCCCGTGCACCGTGCAGACGGTGGAGGTTTGCCCGGATTGCCGGTGGAACTTCCGGGTGCGCACCGCGACGGCGGACACGGCCGGCGCAGACCGAAGCAATAACCGATTTGGAGAGAGCCCGTGAGCAAGGATCCTCGAGACAACGCGAGCGGCCCCGGTGATCCCGGGTCCGCCGGCGGCGAATGGTGGGACGTCGATTCCGCCTCCGGCGCCGGGCGTGACGGGACGGCGGGCGACGCCGCCGGCGCGGAGGGCGATTCGGTCGTCCGCGGCGGCCGACGCGATGCCGGAGACCCGGGCGCCCGGGATTACGGCGCCGGGGACGGCGACGCCGGCTCCTACGACGCCGGGGACTATGACGCCGAGGACGACCTCGACGATGACGTGGAGGACGAAGTGGACGACGAACGCGGCGGGCGCCGCGGCATTTGGGCGTGGCTGGCCGTGGCCGCCGTGCTCATCATCCTGTTCCCGGTGGCGATCTTCGGCATCGCCTACGTGGCGACCGACGTTCCGGAGCCCGAGGAGCTGGCCAACGACCAGATCGCGGTGATCTACGACAATTCGGGCGACAACGAGATCGCCCGCATCGTCCCGGAGGCGGGCAACCGCCGCGCGGTCGAGCTGGAGGAGGTCCCGTCGGTCGTCCGCAACGCCGTGCTGGCCGCGGAGGACCGCGAGTTCTACACGAACCCCGGCTTCTCGTTGAGCGGCTACGCGCGCGCGGCCTGGGGAGTCGTCACCGGCAACCCGTCCGCGGGCGGCGGTTCGACGATCACCCAGCAGTACGTGAAGAACGCCGTCGTCGGCGACGAGCGCACCGTCACCCGAAAGGCCAAGGAATTGGTCATGTCGGCGAAGATGGCGCGCGAGTGGTCGAAGGACGAGATCCTCGAGGCGTACCTCAACACCATCTACTTCGGCCGCAACGGCTACGGCATCGCGGCCGCGTCCGAGGCGTACTTCGGCAAGCCGGTCGGCGAGCTCACCGCCGCCGACGCCGCTGTGCTGGCCGCGTCCATCCAGCGCCCGTCCGCGCTGGATCCCTGGACGAACCGCCCCGAGGCGGAGCAGCGCTGGAACTACGTCCTCGACGGCATGGTCGAGATGGGCGTGCTGACGCAGGCCGATCGCAACGCCCAGGCGTACCCCGAAACCCTCGACCCCGCGCTGGTGCCGCAGCAGGCGCCGGAGCCCGGCCCCGCCGCGATGATCAAGTCGCAGGTGCTGGCCGAGCTCGACCGCGAGGGCATCACCGAGCAGGAGGTCAACACCCTCGGCCTGCGCGTGACCACCACCATCGACCCGGAGGCCCAGAAGTCGGCCCTCGATGCGGTGGAGAACTACCTCTTCTCCGACGACATGCGCGCCGCCATCGTCTCCGTCGAACCGGGGACCGGCGCCGTGCGCGCCTACTACGGCGGCGAGGACCCCAACGGCTGGGACTACGCCAACTCCGGCCTGCAGACCGGTTCGACGTTCAAGATCTTCGCCCTGGCCGCCGCCCTGGACCAGGACATCCCGCTGTCCGCCCAGTACTCGTCGGCGCCCGTGCAGTCCGGCAACGTCACCATGTACAACGCCGGCGGCGCCTCGTGCGGCGTCTGCCCGATCTCCGAGTCGCTGAAGCAGTCGCTGAACACTCCGTTCATCCGCCTGCAGCGCGACCTGAAGAACGGCCCGACCGACACCGCCAAGATGGCCCACCGCCTCGGCGTCGCCGAGTCGATCCCGGGCATCGAGCGCACCCTGCTCGAGGAGAACGGCGAGGCCCTCGACGGCATCACCCTGGGCCAGTACCAGACCCGCCCGCTGGACATGGCGGTCGGCCTGGCCACTCTGGCCAACGACGGCGTGCACCAGCAGACCCACTTCGTGGAGAAGGTCGAGACCGTCAACGGCGAGGTGCTCTTCGAGCGCGAGAAGAACGACGGCGATCGCCGGGTGTCGGAGGCCGTGGCCACCAACGTCATCGACGCCATGAAGCCGATCGCCTCCTACAACAACCACGCGCTGGCCGGCGGCCGCCAGTCCGCCGCCAAGACGGGCACCACCCAGCTCGGCGACACCGGGCTGAACAAGGACGCGTGGATGATCGGCGCCACCCCCCAGCTGTCCACCGCCGTGTGGGTCGGCAACGTCGACGGGTCCGCCCTGTACAACGCCTACGGCGGCGTCATGTACGGCTCGAATACGCCGTCCGATCTGTGGAAGTACACGATGGACAACGCCCTGGTGAACGCCGATTGGGAGACCTTCACCGCCCCGTCGGCGGTCGGCGGAGTCGCGGGTGCCCCGGCCTGGAGCGGCGGCGGCAACGCCGGCCCCGCGGCCTCGGCGGAGCAGCCGGCCACGACCGAGGAAGAGACCCAGGAAGAGGCGCCGCCCGCCATTCCGGAACTTCCGGACATCCCGCCGCCGCCGGCCGGTGGCGGGGGCGGCGGAATCGGTGATCTGCTCCCTTTCCCGGCCCCTGGTGACGGAGGCGGCCAGAACGGCGGTGACGGCGGAGGCGGCAATGCGCCCGCTCCCGCACCGGCGCCCGCGAACTGACCCGCTGTACCGAGCCACGCCCGCTCCGGAATGATCCGGACCGGGGAAGGGCCGCCGGAATCCACCGGCGGCCCTTCGATGTTTCACCCCGGCCACCGCCCCGGCGGCCGGCACGCGACCACGACCCCAGGAACGGGTGGATGAATTGAGCGGCATGCTGATCCTCACGATGGCGAGCGTCTTCGTGGGATTCCTCTTCTTCGGAGCGGCCTTCTACGGCTTCATGTACAAGTGGCCGCAGCGCCGGGTGTGGGGGCTCGTCATCGCCGCCTTCTTCCTGGCCACCATCGTCCCCGTCATCATCGCGCTGTTCCACGCCGCCGGCGGCGAATAGGGGAGCGCCGGCACGTCGCAAAGCCAAGCGGCGCGACCCACCGCAGACCGCGGCCCGGAGACCCGGCCCCCGTCCCGCCGGGACCCGTCGAGCCGATCGGACCGCATCCGGCCCCGCACATCGATTATGTGCGGGGCTTTGCCATGGGCTACTCTGGCCAGGTTGCCTGACGCAACGACCCTCCTGCCACGTGGAGGTCGGGGCGCGGACGGACGCGGACAGACCCGCGGCCCACGCCCCCGTCGAACGCTCCCGTGGCCGAAACACGAAAAACTAGACCATAGGAGGTGATGAGGTCCGTGCGTCACTACGAAGTCATGATCATCCTCGATCCGTCGCTGGATGAACGCACCGTCGGCCCGTCCCTGGAGAAGTACCTCGACATCATTCGCCAGGAAAAGGGCGACGTCGAGAAGGTGGACATCTGGGGCAAGCGCCACCTGGCGTACCCCATCGAGAAGAAGGACGAGGGCATCTACGTCGTCCTCGACCTCAAGTGCGAGCCGGCCGCCGTGCTGGAGCTCGATCGTCGTCTCAACCTGAACGACTCCATCCTGCGCACCAAGGTGCTGCGGGGCGATCGCTAGTTTTCCCGCGGGCCCTCACCGGGTCCGCACGGGACCGTAGGATGGCGGCGTAACAACCGTCACCGACAACATCGCCCAATTCCGAAGAGGAGCGAACCATGGCACAGGGAGAGACCCCCATCACGCTGGTCGGCAACGTCGTCGCCGACCCGGAGCTGCGCTACACCCCGTCGGGTGCGGCCGTGGCCAATTTCCGCGTGGCGTCGACGCCGCGCGCCTTCAACCGCGACTCGGGCCAGTGGGAGGATCAGGAAGCTCTTTTCCTGACCTGCAACATCTGGCGCGAAGCGGCGGAGAACGTGATGGAGACCCTGAGCAAGGGCATGCGCGTCATCGTGCAGGGCCGCTTGCGCCAGCGCGCGTACGAAACCCGCGAGGGCGAGCGCCGCACGGTCTACGAGATCGAGGTCGACGAGGTCGGCCCGTCCCTCAAGTTCGCTTCGGCCCAGGTCACCCGCAACCCCCGCTCCGGCGGTCAGGGCGGCGGTGGCGGCCAGGGCTTCGGCGGCGGCAACCAGGGTGGACGCGGCTTCGGCGGCGGAAACCAGGGCGGCGGCCAGAACCAGGGCAATTTCGGCGGCCAGGGCGGCCGCGGAGGAAACCAGAACTTCGGCGGCGGTCAGCCGGCCGAGGATCCGTGGAACTCCGCTCCCCAGTCCGGCGATTTCGGTGGCGGCGACGAGCCGCCGTTCTAGACCGGTCCCACGCGATCACACCAATCCGACGTTAGAAATATCCAGCGAAAGGCAGGGATCATGAAGCTGATCCTCACCGCCGCCGTCGACAAGCTCGGTGTCCCCGGTGACATCGTCGAGGTCAAGGCCGGCTATGGACGTAACTACCTGCTTCCCCGCGGCATGGCCATCGTGGCCACCCGTGGTGCTGAGAAGCAGATCGAGGGCATTCGCCGTGCCCAGGAGGCCCGCGAGATCCGGGACCTCGACCACGCTCGCGAGGTCAAGGCCAAGCTCGACGCGCTCGACAACGTTTCCGTCGCCGTGAAGGCGTCCGAGACGGGCAAGCTCTTCGGTTCGGTCACCGCCGCCGACGTCGCGGACGCGGTCCGCAAGGCGTCCGGCCAGGCCATCGACAAGCGCGCCGTGGAGCTCTCCGCCGGCCAGATCAAGGCCACCGGCAAGCACACCGTTGACATCGCGCTGCACCCGCAGATCACCGCGCATGTTTCCGTGGAGGTCGTCGCCGCGTAATTCGCGGCACATGACGGCGGCCGGTTCTCCGGCCCAATGACAACAGCGCACCCCGGCCCCTCCCGATTCTTCGGGCGGGGCCGGAGGTGTTTCCGGGGGCGGGCGGGCCCGTCCGGGGCCCGGGTTTTCGCGTGTCGACGGCCCGTCGTTCCGTGGCTCGCCGGATGACGGTGGGGCGGGGTCCGCAACTCTCCAGCCGAGGTCGAGATTGAGGGGGAGGCCGCCGGAGCCGGGGTTGACGGGGTTGTGGAAAACCTGTTGGTGAGTTTCCGCAGGACACCACCGTCAGCCCGGTGAAAATGCGAACCGAAGATGAAGCTCGGGTGGCGCGGACGAGTCGGGAGGGGTGGTCCGCGGCTACCCCCGACCACGGGTGAATTTCGCGAAAAGCGCCCTGACCTGGGCTAATCCGGATACCTGCAGGTCATGAGGTTTCGGCGTCGGAGTGGCGGGCGAATGCTCCACACCGTCGCCTGGGGATTCATGTTCCGTTCACAATTCGTCCCCAGGGTTATCCACAAAGCCTGTGGATAACTCTGTGGGAGGGCACCAACGAAGCCGCTGTTCGAACGGGAAAGGGCGGGTCCGATCCGGGCCACGGGGTAGCCTGTGGCGGAACATGAACCGGGTCGGGTCGCCGTGTTTCACGGGGCCGGCGCGCACCGATGGCGCACCCGAAAAAACAGGGAAAGGGGAGGCGGCGCACATGAGCCAGCCACGGGAATCGACGGACGATGCGGCGTACTCGGCGTCGTACGACGACGTTCCGCCGCCCCCGGAGTCCACTGACGACGACGGCGGGTACGCGGGCGGCGGGCCGTCGCAAAGCAGGGGAGGTTCGGGGGGCTTCGGTCGCGGTGGCCGCGGCGACGGCGACCGGTCCCGCGGGGAACGAGCCGCGCGGGGCGTCGATTTCGGCCGGCAACCGCCGCACAACATCGAGGCCGAGCAGGGCGTGCTGGGCGGCATGCTGCTCAGCCCCACCGTCATCGCGGACGTCTACGAGCTGCTGAAGCCGGAAGACTTCTACCGGCCGGCGCACCAGGCGATCTACGAGGCGATCCTGCACCTGTACGGCGAGTCGTCGGAGGTCGACCCGATCCTGGTGGCCGGGCGGCTGGACCGTCTGGGGGATCTCGAGCGCATCGGCGGCGCGCCCTACCTGCACACGCTCGTGGCCATGGTGCCCACCGCCGCGAACGCGCACTACTACGCGAAGATCGTCGCGGAGAAGGCCACGATCCGCCGCCTGGTGGAGGCCGGCACGCAGATCGTGCAGCTCGGCTACGCGGGGGCGGAGGACTCCGAGCCGGAGGTCCTGGTGGACCAGGCCCAGCAGCTCGTCTTCGGCGTCGGCCGCGATTCGGAGAAGGCCGATTACGCGTCGATGTCGGAGCTGATGGACCCGGCGCTGGAAGAGATCGACCTGATCTCGCAACAGGGCGGCCTGGCGCAGGGCGTGCCCACGGGGTTCCACCGGCTCGACGAGCTGACCAACGGCCTGCACGGCGGGCAGATGATCATCATCGCGGCGCGACCGGGCGTGGGCAAGTCGACCATCGCGCTGGACTTCATGCGCTCGGCGTCGATCGCGCACGGCAAGGCCAGCGTCATTTTCTCGCTGGAAATGTCGAAGATCGAGATCATGATGCGCCTGCTGTCGGCGGAGACCGAGATCGACCTGGCGAAGCTGCGTTCCGGCAACATGGAGCCGGGGGACTGGAACAAGCTCGTAGAGCGCACCGAGCAGATCCGCGAGGCGCCGCTGTTCATCGACGATTCGCCGAACCTGACCATGATGGAGATTCGGGCGAAGGCGCGGCAGCTCAAGCAGAAGCACGACCTCGAGCTGATCGTGCTGGACTACCTGCAGCTGATGTCGTCGGGCAAGCGCGTCGAATCTCGCCAGCAGGAGGTCTCGGAATTCTCGCGCCAGCTGAAGCTGCTGGCCAAGGAACTCGACGTCCCGCTGATCGCCATTTCGCAGCTCAACCGAGGCCCCGAGGCCCGCACCGACAAGAAGCCCCAGGTCGCCGACCTGCGCGAG
Organism: Corynebacterium sp.; assembly: GCF_012837295.1. Lineage (GTDB taxonomy): Bacteria > Actinomycetota > Actinomycetes > Mycobacteriales > Mycobacteriaceae > Corynebacterium. The sequence goes on from NZ_DURI01000320.1 coordinate 13,869, forward strand.
TCGGGTTCGCTGGAGCAGGACGCCGACATGGTGATGCTGCTCTACCGGCCCGATTCGCAGGAGTTGGAGCACGAGCGCGCCGGCGAGTCCGACATCATCCTGGCCAAGCACCGCGGCGGCCCCATCGGAACCGTGACCGTGGCCAACCAGCTGCGCTACTCGCGCTTCGTGAACATGGCTCACGAGCACTAGGGGAGCGGCTCCGGTGGGGCCCGCCACGCCCCCTGTCACACCGGCGGCGTGGGGGTGTTCCCCCTCACGTTGCCTTCCCCGTCCAGGTCAGGATGGGTAAACTCCCTTACCCGCGACAACGGGACGAATATTCGCGTGCCCGAGCCGCCCTGGACGGGGCGTCGGGCGGCGAATGAATGGGAGGATTCTTGGCGGGAACCGCAGCTGCCGGAACCGTGGGCGCGCAGGCCGCATCGAGGCCGCGCGTCGATTGGGTCGATTCCGCGAAGGGGCTCTGCATCCTCCTCGTGGTGCTCGGCCATGCGATCACCGAGTTGGCCAACCACGGCTACTCCACGGGCATCTGGTCGGACGTGAACTTCATGCTCGGCCCGATCCGCATGCCGCTGTTCTTCCTGCTCTCCGGGCTGTTCGCCGCGAAGGCGCTGTCGGAGTCCTGGACGAAGCTGGCCAATCGCCGCATCTGGGTGATGGTCTGGCTCTACGTGCTGTGGGTGCCGCTGCGCGACGTCATCCTGGCCCTGCTGCCCAAGTCCCACGTCACCGCGGTCGGGTTCACGGGCGCCCCCCGCATCGCCGACCCCGCCACCTGGGATTCGCTGCTGTACAACTCGCTGCACGCGCTGGTGGAGCCGACGTCGTACCTGTGGTTCCTGTGGGCGCTGGCGTTGTTCGCGATCCTGTCCAAGGCCACCCGCCACGTCCCCCCGATCGTGCAGATCGCGGCGGCCGCGGCGGTCAACGTGACCGCGCCGTTCGCGGCGGTCAGCTGGTCGTGGGATTTCGTGTCCAAGATGTACGTCTTCTACCTGCTGGGCATTTACGGTGCGCCGTACATTTTCCGCATGGTCGACCGCCGTCCGATCGGTTTCCTGGTGGCGTCGGTGGCCGCGTACGTCGGTGCGGCGACGTGGATCATGCTCACGTTCCCGTCCTTCAATGCGGGCAATCAGGGCTTCATGCGCCTGTTCCTGTCGACGGCGGGCGTCTTCGCGGCGGTCAACGTCATGGCCATGCTGCAGGGCTCCCCGGTCGTCCGGCCGTTCGAGAAGATCGGCCGGCGGACGCTGCCGGTATTCCTCATGCACATCCCGATGCTGTCGATTCTGGCGATCACCGCGGATCAGTTCCTCGCGGACGATCCGGGCCTGCCGTGGCAGCCCGTCGTCGCCACCGCAGCGGCTGCGGCGCTGTGCCTGGGCCTGTACCGGGTGATTCTGCGGGCCGGCGGTGGCTGGCTGTTCAAGCGCCCGGATTGGGTCGTTCGCTTGACGACGCCCGCCGTGGCGCCCGGTGCGCCCTCCACGCCGATTCCGGCGGCGAATCCTGCGCCGGTTCCCGAGACGGGAGCGTCGGCGGTCCGCGGACGCGATGAGGAAGGGGAGCGCCGATGAAGCTCGCGACATTGCGCATCGACGGGTCGACGCGGGCGGCGGTCCTGCTCGACGGTTCGGCCGTGCTGCTCGACGCCGCGTGCGTCGGCGATCTGCTGTCGCGCGGGGACTGGCGGGGGCGCGCGGAGGCGGCCATCGCCGACCTCGACCCCGACCGCCTCGATCCCGAGCGCGTGGTGCCGGAGTCGGAGTGGGCGCTCGCGCCGCTGATTCCCCGCCCGGGCAAGATCTTCTGCGTCGGCCTGAATTACGCCGCGCACATCGACGAGATGGGCCATGATCGTCCCGACGTGCCCACGCTGTTCGCCAAGTTCGCCGACGCCCTCGCCGGTCCCCGGGATGATCTGATGGTCCACGCCGATGCGGCCGATGCCCTGGACTACGAGGGCGAGCTGGCCGTGATCATCGGCGAGACCGCCTACCGGGTCGACGAGGAGGAGGCGGCCGACCGCATCGCGGGGTACGCGATCCTCGACGACTTCACCCAGCGCGACGCCCAGTACGCCACCCAGCAGTGGCTCCAGGGCAAGACCCTGCAGCGGACGTCGGCGTTCGGCCCCTGGCTGGCCACGCCCGACGAGTTCGACGCGGCCACCGCCCGCGTTCGCACGTGGGTCGACGGCGAACTTCGACAGGACGCCCCCATCGCCGACCTGGTGTTCCCGGCCGCGACGCTGGTGTCGTACATCTCGCGGTTCGTGCAGCTGAACCCGGGCGACGTCATCTCCACGGGAACGCCGGCGGGGGTCGGCCACGGCATGTCGCCGAAGACGTACCTGCGCGACGGCCAGGAAATCCGGGTCGCCATCGATGGCCTGGGGGAACAGCGCAACATCCTGCGCATCCGGTAGCGTCCGGGGCGGGGCGGCCCAGGCGGGTCGCCGACGCCGTGCCGTACGTTCCGCGATGGAATGCGGCGGCCGGGACGTCGTGAAGCGAAATGCCCCCGGGAATACCCCGTAGGGTGTGCGCGTTGATCGGGACGTGCCGGGAAGCGGCACCGCGCGGGGGCATGCCCCGCGGGAACCGATGAAAAGAGGAGCCCCTTCATGGCAACCATCGACGTCACCAACGACACCTTCGCCCAGACCATCCAGGACAACGACATCGTGCTCGTCGACGCCTGGGCCGAGTGGTGCGGCCCCTGCCGCCAGTTCGCCCCGATCTTCGAGCAGGTGTCGGAGAAGCACGACGACGTCGCGTTCGCGAAGCTGGACACCGACGCCAACCAGGAGATTTCCGCGGCGCTGGGCATCCAGTCGATCCCGACCCTCTTCCTGTTCCGCGAGGGCATCCTGCTGTTCCAGCAGGCCGGCGTGCTGCCGCCCCAGGCGCTGGAGGACCTGCTGCGCCAGGCCCGCGAGCTGGACATGGCGGACGTCCGCCGCCAGATCGAGGAGCAGATGGCCGCCGACGGGGCCGCGCGGGGCGACGCTCAGGAGTAGAGCTCGGCAGCGGGCTCAGCGGCAGGGCCCGGCAACTGGCCAGGCGGCAGACCCCGCGTCAGGCGTCGCTGCGGCGCATCTGCCAGCCGAGGCCGAAGCCCGCGGCGGTGGCGACCAGCAGCGCGAGCACCCACGGGGTCGCCGAAGATCCCCCATCGGCCAGGTCGGCGTTGACCGAGCCGGCCTGCCGGATGGCCTCGTCGCCGCGTTCCTCGACGCCGGCGCCGCCCTCCGGGAAGACGTGCGCGATGGCGTCGGTGAACTCCTCCGGGGACACGTTGCGGGAGAGCACCGCGATGACGTAGCGGTCGTCCTCGCCGAAAAAGCCCGCGGACGTGCGGATCTTCGGGTCGACCCAGCCGCCCTTCACGCCGACGAACTCGTCGGGCAGCGCCGCGCGCAGCCCGATGTTCTGGTCGGAGTTGCGGTAGGAATACCGCGGCAGCGAGTACATCAGCTGCACCAGGTAGCGGGTCTCCACTTCGGACAGGCCGCCCTCGCCGGCGAGCAGCCCATCGAAGAACGTGACCATGTCCGCGGCCGACGACATCGTCGACCCCCAGTCGGAGTTCGCGATGGTCGCGTCGGTCAGGCCGTAGCGCTCCTTGACGCTGTCGATCACCTTCGTCCCGCCGTATTGCGACCACAGCGCATTGGTGGCCTCGTTGTCGGAGTAGCGCACCATGTCGTCGCGAAGCATTGCGTCGGCATTGCCCTCGACGGGCATGTCGCCCTCGCCGGCCTCGATCTCGCCGCGGCGGCCGGGGCGGTCGTAGTTGGTGTAGCCGACGACTTCCGCGATGAACACCTTGGACAGGCTGGCCAGCGCGAACGAATCGAGGCACTGGTCGTTGCAGATGAACTCGCCGGTCTCGCGGTCGAGGAACGCCATGCCGATGGTGCCGCCGGCGTCGGTCACCGTCTTCGTCGCCTCGTCCATCCGGGCCTGGATGTCCCGGCCGACGTCGGTGGTGGGTTCCGGCAGCTCGGGCTTGGCGACGCCGTTCTTCTCGTCCCCGGCCTCGGATTCGGTTTCCGGCGCCTTCTTTTCGGACGTGGCCTTCTCCGACGTCGTCCGGTCCTTCTTCGCGTCGGCGTCCTCGTCGTCGTCCGCGTCCTTGGCCAGGGCGGTCGGGGCGGCGAAGGGCGGCGGGGAATCGGGTGACGTCGTCGGAACGGCGGCGGGCGCGGCAACGGCGAAAAGTGCCGCGCAAGCGGACGCGGCGGCGATGCGCCGGCCCGGGAACCGGGGGTTGAACATGATCCGAGACTTTACATCGGCGGCGCAATCCGCTCGCCCGGAGGTCATGCGGTCGAGCGGGGCGAGGGCGCGATGGCCCGCGGCCCGGTCGGGGCGGCCGGTTTTACGTAGAATCCGGGGCGACGACACCGAAAGGACGCCCGCCATGGCAAACCCGTTCAGCAAGGGCTGGAAGTACATGATGTCCTCCTTCGACAAGAAGATCGAGGACAACGCAGACCCGAAGGTGCAGATCCACCAGGCGGCGGAAGCTGCGCGCGAGCAGCACCGCCAGATCCAGCAGCAGGCCGCGTCGGTGATCGGCAACCGCAACCAGTTGGAGATGACGCTGGCGCGGCTGCAGAAGGAGCGCAACAAGCTCACCGACAACACCCGCACCGCCGTGCAGCAGGCCGACTCTGCCCGCGCCTCGGGCGACGAGGCCAAGGCGCAGGAATTCGAGAAGACCGCGGAGATCTTCGCGTCGCAGCTCGTCAGCGTGGAAACGGAGATCGACCAGACCACCGAGATGCACGGCCAGGCGGTGCGCGCCGCGGAAGAGGCGCAGAAGCAGGCCAAGCAGTCGCAGATGCAGTACGAGCAGTTGAAGTCGCAGATCCGCGAGCTCGAGTCGCAGGCGGATCAGGCGAAGATGCAGGAGACCACGTCCCGCACCCTCGAGGGCATGCAGGGCGTGTCCGACAATCCGAACGTGCCCACGCTCGACGGCGTGCGCGAGAAGATCGAATCCCGCTACGCCAACGCCCTCGGGGCGCAGGAGCTCGCGGAGAATTCGCACGCCGGCCGGATGGCCGAGATCGAGGCCTCCGGGACGGACGCCCGCGCCGACGCGCGTCTCGCGGAGATCCGCGCCCAGATGGCGTCGGAGTCCGGCGACAAGGCGCTGGGCAAGGGCACTGCCGGAGCGCTGGAGGCCGGCGACGACGTGCCGACGGACAACCCGTTCTCGTCCGACGACCTCGACGCGCCCGCCGATCGGGGCGCGGCCGATGCGAAGTCCGGTGCCGCGTCCGATGCGGACGCCCCCCACGTCGACGACGCCGACGTCACTCTCGAGGACGTGCCGGGTGAAAACGCGCCGGGCGGCGACTCCGGAGAGCCGCGCCGGTAGCAGAGCAAGGACGAGCCGCGCCCGTGGCCGGCCCGTCCCGCCGGTCGGGCGACCAATGCGAAGCGGGCCCGGGGAGCATGTCCCCGGGCCCGCTTCGC
>NZ_DURI01000321.1 GCF_012837295.1 Corynebacterium sp.
CACGGCACCATCGAGTCCCGCGGCGAGCACTTCGCCACCGCCGCGCGCGACCTGTCGGAGGGCGGCCTGTCGCAGGCCGTCGTCGAGGCCGCGGTCCAGTCGGGCGTCGGCATCGAGATTTCGCTTGACGACGTCTCGGCCGACCCGTTCGTGGCCCTGTTCTCCGAGTCGGCGTCCCGCGCCCTCGTGGCCGTCCGAGAGGGCGACACCGCGGAGCTGGAGGCCCGCGCGGCCGAGGTGGGCGTGCCGTTCGCGAAGATCGGCCGCGTCCTGACGGGCGACGATGAGAAGGTCATCCGCGTGTCCGGTGGCGAGGTCTCCTTCGAGATCCCCGTCGCCGAGGCGGAGTCCGCCTGGCGCGACACCCTGCCGAACCTGTTCGCCCACGCCGTGGGTGCGAACTCGGTGGTCGAGGCGGAGTAGCGACGGCCGTTCGCCGAACCAGTGGGGCCATTCCCGTGAAGGGGGTGGCCCCACTTTCGTGCGCCCGTGGGATACCGTGGGGCGCATTCGAATGATGAAGCGGACGGCGGGGAGATGGCCGTCGCAAAGCAGTACCCGAGCAGTACCCGAGCAGTATCCGAGCAGACACGAAACCGGAGATCCCATGAGCGACACCCCGACCACTCGCCGCAGCAAGGCCGCGCCCGGGATGGTGCCGGCGGTGATCGCGCTGGTGGTGGTCGTTCTGCTGATCATCGGCGTCGGCGGATACATGATGTGGGGCGGCTCGGGATCGGGATCGGGCTCCGGCTCTGGCTCGGCGAACAGCGCCGCGACCACCGATGCGGGCGGTGATGCGGCATCCGGCCAGGGCGGCACCCCGGATGCGGACGCCGGTTCGGGTGATGAGGGCCTGAGCTTCCTCGCCCGCCGCGACGCTGGCGACCGCATGGCCATGGGGGAGGTGAATGCGCCGGTCGTACTGGTCAATTATTCCGACTGGCGCTGCCCCTTCTGCGCGAAGTTCGCCCGCGACATGGAGCCGGCGCTGGTGCGGGACTACGTCGACACCGGCAAGCTGCGCATCGAGTGGCGCGACATGCCGATCTTCGGCGACGAGTCGATGGTCGCCGCACGCGCCGGCCGAGCCGCCGCGGAGCAGGGCAAGTTCCACGATTTCCACCGCGTCGTCATGGCCGCCGCCCCCGAGCGCGGGCATGCGGACCTCAACGAGCAGACGCTGATGGCCTTCGCCGAGCAGGCCGGCATCCCGGACCTGGAGAAGTTCCGCGGGGACATGCTGTCGGACCGCTTCGACGAGGCGATCGCGAAGGACGCCGAGGAGGGTTCGCTGTACGGCGTGAATTCGACGCCGACGTTCATCGTGGGCGCCGGCGCGATCGTGGGCGCGCAGCCGCTGGAGACGTTCGTCGAAGCCATCGAATCGCAGCTGCCGGAGCACCTGCGGACGCCGGTCGAGCCGGCGGAGTAGCCGCATGGGAGTGGGATCCATCGGCGTCGCGGGCGCTTTCTTGGGCGGACTGCTGTCGCTGCTCAGCCCGTGCTCGGCGCTGCTGTTGCCATCGTTTTTCGCCTACGCCTTCGATGGCGTGGGAAAGCTCGTGCAGCGCACGGTCGTGTTTTACCTGGGCATGATCGCCGTGCTGGTGCCGATGGGCGCGGGCATCGGCGCGATCGGCTCGTTGCTGACGATTCATCGTTCGACCGTCACGTTGATCGCTGGGCTGGTGGTGATCGCATTGGGCGTGTTCACGGCGCTCGGCGGAGGTTTCCGCGTCGGTGGCGGAGTCGACGGCGGCCGCGTCGGTGGCGCGGCCCGGGGGACCGGGATCCTCAACGTCGCGGTGCTCGGTGCGGTGTACGGGCTGGCGGGGTTCTGTTCGGGGCCGTTGCTCGGAGCGATCCTGACCGTCGCTTTGGCCGGTGGCTCGCCCGTGCAGGGTGGCTTGCTCATGGCGGTGTATGCGCTGGGCATGGCGGCGCCCCTTCTGCTCATGGCTCTGCTGTGGGAGAAGTTCGACCTCGGGTCCCGGTCATGGTTGCGCCCGAAGCCCGTGCAGATCGGCCCGGTGCGCACGAATTCGCTGTCGCTCATCGCCGGTGTGGTGCTGGTGGTGTTGGGCGTGCTGTTCATCGTCACCGGCGGTACCGCGGGGCTCGGTGGTGCGACGACGGTTGATCAACAATTCGCGATGCAGGAGTGGCTGACCAGCGTGTCGGGTGCGGTAACTGATCTGTGGGTGGTGTTGGGCGTGCTGGTTCTCGTTGCCATTGGTCTGGTCGTGTACCTGCTGCGGGGGAGTGTCTCATCGCGCTCGGCTCGCGAACCTCGGGCCTAGAAGGGGATGTCGGGGTGGGGGCCGAGCGGCGGGGGCGGCTCCGGTGCGGACCCCGGGTCTGCGTCGATCGTCGCACGCCGCCGGTGGGGGCGGCACACGGAGCGGGGGAGGCTGTCCGAGTGCGGATGAAACCTCGAATCGGAGACCGTTCCCGGTTGGGGTTCCGGTGCGGAGCCGGTTTCCGGCCCCACCCCCTCCCATTCGCCGGCGGCGCACTTTCGGTTCCATTCGGTCCATTCGTCGTCGATCATGTCGGGGTTCCTTTTCATCGGCGCACTTGCCCAGATGTCGTCGGTGGTGTCATCGGCGGCGTTTCGGCCATCGCGTCGTTTCATGTCCGAGGTCTCCTTGTCCGGATCCCAGGTCGGATCCTCGACGCTCGGCCAACCGTCATCAGCTGCGTCCGCCAGTGCCCGGGCTTCCGCAGCGACTGCGGGATCGGCGGAGTTGAGCGGGCCGGCGGTGAACTCCGCGAGTTCCTCCTCGTACTTCGCGGTCTCGCGGGCATGCCTGCGCAGTGCCGCATCGATGTCCGCCTGCTCCATTGCCTTGGCGGCGTCGGCTTCGGCCTTCATCCGGCGCAGATTGTCGCCGTGGATCGTCGAGGCCAACCGCGTCGCCCGTTGGGCGAACGTCTGACGCTTGATGTGGGCGATCGGCCCGTGCGGCACTGTCGTCGCCTTCGCCTCACCGGTGTGGTCCGACCAGGTCACCGAGCCGTCGGGGTGCATCTGCGCATGCCAGTGCCGGGAAGTTTTGAGGTTGTGGTGGTGCTGGCACAAGCACTGCAGATTCCATGTCGCCGTCACGCCGAGGTTGTTCGCGTCATTGCCGGCGATATACCCCGCACCCGCACCCTCTGCGGTGCGCATCCCGGGTGTCCCCTTCGGTTGGCCACCGCTCAGCCAATCCAGGTACACGCCCAGCGGAAGGAGGTGCCGGTCGTTGGCGTGGATCAGCGGGTTCTTCGCCGCATCGGGGTTGAAGTTGATCACGTGGTCGACCTGGCACCGGTGGGCGGGCACATCGCACCCCGGGAACCGGCACTGCCCGTCCCGGCCGCGCACACGGGCCTTCTGCGCCTCCGTCGGCGCGTAACCGCCCGTCTGCGAGTCGGCGGAGAGGCGGACAACTGCGGCACGTGCCAGCCATTCCTCGCTGACGTACTTCGGCAACCAGCCGGCGCCATCGAGCCACACTTGGACGTCGTCTTCGTCGGCGTCACCGTCGACGTAGATGTTCATGGTGACCTTGGCTCCCGCGAAGTCGCCACGGGACATCGCGATCATCGCATCGGTGTATGAGCAATCTTCCCCGGCCTTGACCTTGGCGTCCTTGATCGCCCGGACCGTGGCGTCGAATTCGGCCAAACGGTCCTTGCGCATGATGACCTCCATCGACCCGTGATCGCCCGGGTACTCGTTGTCGACGCCGTAGGACTCGCCGGTGACGGGTTGGGGCTCATCGCCGTCGGGTGGGGTGGAGATGGGTTCGACGGATTCGACGATGCGGCGGAGCTCCCGGGCGAAGACCCGGGGCCCGGGCAACGCCTGAAAATCCTTCCTGGGGCGCAGGTATCGGAGGAACCTCTTCTCGACTTCCGGAAGGTTGTCGTCGGAGACGGCGATGATGGACTTGGCGATGGTCGACAACCTCTCATGCGGCAGTGCACCGGAGCGGCAGAACTCCAGGATGCGGGGCATGCGGCGCAGCATCGTGCCGACGTCGCAGTAGACCGTCGCCCGGCCCTTGCTCACGCCGATGCGGGTGCCGACGGAGTTGACGTGCGAATCGACGTCATCGTCGCCGGCGGGCGCGACCGCCAAAGACAAGTGGACGTCCATGATGTTGCGGTGGCGGCCGATGGTGGTCACCGGTTCGTCGCGCTCGGTGGCCCACCGTTTGCGCGGCGGGGCCTTCTCGTCTCGGTTGCCGTCGTGGTCGGGCTGGTTGTTTTCTTCGGATGCGTCATGGTCGATGGCCATGTCGATTCCCCCGGTGGTGCGATGCTGATGAAGAGCGGTCCTGCATGTGATCGCTGACGCCGATCTGCCCCGAAACCAGGCCATTCCCCCGGCCTTGCTTCACCATTTATGGTACATGCGTTCGATTCAATTCTATCGAACATGAGGCAACATTTCGGACTCTTTTCGCACCATCTGAAACGTCAACACCGTCCAATGTTCCATGAGGTGAGATGGAACAAGAAGGCGAACCATGTCGACGGTGATTGGCGGCGGGCGATGTCGGCGCCTGCCGTCGTCAAGCCTGAGCCGATGGCCGGGCCCTTAAAACTCCAGCGCCGCTCGCAACGGTGCAAAACCCGCGGGCAGGAGGCGGTAGTGGGCCCAGCGACCGCGGCGCTCGACGGCGACCATGCCCGCGTCGACGAGCTTCTTCATGTGGTGGCTGATGGTGGCCGGGGTGAGCTCGAGGGCGTCGGAAAGGTCGCAGGCGCAGACGTCATCGCACTCGCGCCCGGCGAGGATGCCCAACAGCTTCAGGCGGGTGGGGTCGCCGAGGAGTCGGAACCCGGCGGCGAGGCCATCTGCCCCGGACTCCCCGGCGTCGGGCAGGCCGGTGCCGGAGCAGCACTGATCGGATGTCATGGCCCCACCGTAGTCCCCGGAAATTCAGTTCGACGGCCATCTAACCCCCGCGTAATCTGGGGCGCGCGGGCGCCCGCGCGGCGGGCCCGAATATCAGCGACCTCACCCCGAATGGAGCGGCCATGTCCGACACGCCCACCGTCTACTTCCTCTGCAACTCCAACGGCGGCAAGTCCCAGATGGCCGAAGCCATCATGCGCCTGCGCGCCGACGAAGCCGGCCGCGACGTCGAGGTCCTCTCCGCCGGCGTCAAGCCCGGTTCGAAGATCAACGCCGGCTCCGCCGCCTCCCTGTCCGAGATCGGCGCCGACATGACCGGCGGCACGCCCAAGGCCATCGACGACGCCGTCATGCGCGGCGCCGACCGCGTCATCGTCGTCGGCGGCGCGGATGTCCCCGCATACGACGGCATGAAGACCGACGTCGAGCGCTGGGAGGTCGACGAGCCCAGCCTCCGCGGCATCGAGGGGGAGGAGCGCATGAACCTCATCCGCGACGAGATCGATCAGCGCGTCAAGAAGCTTCTCGACGAGCTGTAGAACCCGCGGGCGTCACCGCGACGGAGACCGCCACGACCACCACCGCGGCGACGGCCAGGGAGAGGCGCTGCCACAGGCCCAGCCACAGGTTCGGGCCGCCGACCTCGTGGAGCCCGGAGGTCACGGCCACCATGGCCAGCAACGCCAGGAACACTCCGGCCAGCATGCGGCCGGCGCGGCCCCGCGCAATCAGCCACAGCCCCGCGCCGACCAGCGCCATGCCCACGGCCGCCGTCGACGAGCAGAGCGAATGCACCAGCACCGCCGACTTCTCGGCCTCCGTCAGCGCCGCCGACGCCCCCGGGCCGACGGTGGTGACGGTGGGCATGCGGAAGATCGAATCGGCCACCGTCGCCCCGCCCCACAGCACCAGGCCGGCGGGAGCGGCGAAATCGCGGACGCCGCCGGCTCGCCGGGCCAGCACCGCCAAGGCCACCCCCAACACCGCCAACAGCGTCCCCGACACGGTGTCCAGCCGCGCGAACAGGTCCCCGTGCGGCTCGGTGCGCGCGGCCAACTCGGACGCGTAGGACCGCAGCGGATCCACCCCGTTGGGCAGGAACCACTCCAGCACCCACCCCGAATAGACGGCGGCCGCCACGATCGCGAGGGCGATCACGGCGGCGCGGGCCGTCGTCAAGCGAAAACCGGCCAAGCTAGACACGGCCCATCGGGCCCACCAGCGGCAGGGGCTGGTGCGCGTCGCGGAGTTCCTTCAGCGCCAGGTCGTGGGCGTGGAGGCGCTTGTCCTCGTCGGTGGTCGGCTGGAAATGCGGCACCGGCTGCGGCTTGAAATCGTCGTCGATGGCCACGTACGTCATCGACGAATGCAGCGCCAGCTCCAGGCCACCGCGGCCCTTGCGGGGCTCGCCCGAATGGACGTGGACGCTCATGTGCATGGACGTGTTGCCCGTGCGCAGGATCCGCGCACGGACCTCCACCAGATCGCCGATGTGGATCGGCTTGTAGAACCGCACTCCGCCCGCGTACACGGCGATGGTCTGGCGGCCGGCCCAGTTCATGGAACACGCCGACGCGGCCTCGTCGATCCACTCCATCGCCGTGCCGCCGTGGACGTTGCCGCCCCAGTTGACGTCGGACGGCTTGGCCAGGAAGCGCGTGACCAGCTCCGGCGCCGACGACTCGGCGGTGTACGTCTGGGCGCGCATGGCGGCCTCGATGTCGCGGCGCAGGTCGAAGCGGGAAATCGCCGCCTCCTTGATGCGCTTTTCCTCATCGGTGGTCGGCTCCCACATGGGCACCGGCGTCGGCTTCCGGTTCTCGTCCATGGCCACGAAGATGACCAGGCAGTCGGCGGCGCGCGTGAACTCGCCCTCGCGCGGGTCGCGGGACAGCACCTCGTTGACGATGTGCATCGACGTCCGGCCCGTGTACGCGATCTTCGAACGGACCTCCACGATGTGGCCCGACGGGATCGGGCGGTCGAAGTGGATGTGGCCGAAGTAGGCGGTCACGCAGTACTCGCCGGACCAGCCGGTCGCGCAGGCGTAGGCCGCCTTGTCGATCCACTGCAGCACGCGGCCGCCGTGGACGCTGTTGGAACCGGCCATGAGCACGTCCGTGGGCGCGGCGAGGAAGCGGAGGGTCACCGAAGGCGAAGGCATGGCGTCAACCATAATGCGGGCATGGCCAAGAACGTCGACCCGGTGGAATTGAGGGCCGCCCTGGCGGCGGTGGTGGGCTGGTTGCTTGACGACGGCCCGGCGTCCCCGCGGCCCGCCCGCGCCCAGGTGGCCAAGGCCGTGCGACTGTCGGCGCGGATGCTGGCGGAGGAGGTCCCCGGGCACAGCGTGGAGCTGCGCGTGCCCCCGTTCGTGGCGGTGCAGTGCATCGAGGGGCCGCGGCACACCCGCGGCACGCCGCCCAACGTCGTCGAGGTGACGCCGCGGACGTGGCTGCGGCTGGCGCTGGGCCTGGTGGGATTCGACGAGGCGCGGGAGCGGGCGGGGGAGGAGCCCGGGGAATCGATGGACGTCTCCGGCACCCGGGCGGGGGAGCTGTCCGGGCACCTGCCGGTGTGCCGGTTGGGGTGAGGGGGCGGAGGCGGTTTGGTCTGCGGCCCGGCGGCGCGACTATCCTTGTCGGCGTGGCCGATACTCTGAACTACGGTTCCCCCGTCCCGGCGTCATCCCAGTCACCCGCATCCCCGCTCGACGATCTCGGGGAGCAGCCGCCCCGCGAAGAGTGCGGAGTGTTCGGCGTCTGGGCGCCCGGCGAAGACGTCTCCAAGCTCACCTATTACGGGCTGTTCGCATTGCAGCACCGTGGCCAGGAGGCCGCCGGCATCGCGGTCGGCGACGGCGACCAGATCCTGGTGTTCAAGGACCTGGGCCTGGTGTCGCAGGTGTTCGACGAGCAGTCGCTCGACGCCCTCAAGGGGCACATCGCGGTGGGGCACACCCGATACACCACGGCCGGCGCGCCGTCGTGGGAGAACGCCCAGCCCATGTTCCGCATGGCGCCGGACGGCACGGACATCGCCCTGGGGCACAACGGCAATCTGATCAACCACGTCGCGCTGGCGGAGGAAGCCGCGGGACACGGCCTCGTCGACCTCTCCGATCACCTGCCCAGCGACTCCGACATCATGTGCGCGCTGCTGGCGCACGAGACCGGCCTCATCGCCGCCGAGCGCGATGCCGCCGGCAAGGGGCAGCACGCCCCGACCGGCACCAAGGTCGAGGACGCGGCCCTGCGCCTGCTGCCGCGCCTCGAAGGCGCTTTCTGCCTGACCTTCACCGACGGCGAGACCCTGTACGCCGCCCGTGATCGCCACGGCGTGCGCCCCTTGGTTCTGGGCCGGCTGGCCAACGGCTGGGTCGTCGCCTCCGAGACCTGCGCGCTGGACATCGTCGGCGCCTCCTTCGTCCGCGAGATCCAGCCGGGCGAGCTGGTGGCCATCGACGCCTCCGGCGTGCGCTCCAGCCGCTTCGCGGACACCGCGCACAAGGGCTGCATCTTCGAGTACGTCTACCTGGCGCGACCGGACTCCGTCATCCGCGGGCGTTCCGTCAACGCGGTGCGCCTGGAGCTCGGCCGCCAGCTGGCGCGCGAATTCCCGGCCGAGGGCGACCTGGTCATCCCGGTGCCGGACTCCGGCACCCCCGCCGCGGTGGGTTACGCCCAGGAATCCGGCATCCCCTTCGGGCAGGGCCTGACCAAGAACGCCTACGTCGGCCGCACGTTCATCCAGCCGTCGCAGACCATCCGCCAGCTGGGCATCCGCCTGAAGCTCAACCCGCTGAAGGAGGTCATCGCCGGCAAGCGGCTGGTCATCGTCGACGACTCCATCGTCCGCGGCAACACGCAGCGCGCGCTGATCCGCATGCTGCGCGAGGCCGGGGCCGCGGAAGTGCACGTGCGCATCGCGTCGCCGCCGGTGAAGTGGCCGTGCTTCTACGGCATCGACTTCGCCTCGCCGGGCGAGCTCATCGCCAACGGTCTGCCCGAGGGCGACATCGTCGAGGGCATCGCCACGGCCATCGGCGCCGACACGCTCGGCTTCGTGTCCGTCGAGGGCATGACCGAGGCGTCCGAGCAGGCGCCGGCGGACCTGTGCCGGGCGTGCTTCGACGGCGCGTATCCGCTGGGGCTGCCCGCCGGGGACGCCAACGCGGAAGCCGTGGCGCGCATGCAGGCCGCCCAGGCCTGAAGCGGGCCGGATACGCTGGACGGCGCATCCGGGTCCTTCACCACGAACACCCAAGCACCACCCAATCAACACCGACCGACATTTCTAGCGGGAGACGAGAAGCGGACATGACCGACAACCAGAACACCGGCGCGTCCTACGCCGCAGCGGGCGTGGACATCGAGGCGGGCGATCGCGCCGTCGAGCTGTTCGCCCCGATCGCCAAGAAGGCGACGCGGCCCGAGGTGCGCGGCGGGCTCGGCGGGTTCGCCGGACTCTTCGCGCTCGGCGACTACAAGAAGCCGCTGCTGGCGGCCGCCTCCGACGGCGTCGGCACCAAGCTGGCCGTCGCGCAGGCGATGGGCAAGCACGACACCATCGGCCGCGACCTGGTGGCCATGGTCGTCGACGACCTGGTCGTCTGCGGCGCCGAGCCGCTGTTCCTGCAGGACTACATCGCCATCGGCAAGGTCGTGCCCGAGCACGTCGCGCAGATCGTCTCCGGCATCGCCGAGGGCTGCATCGACGCCGGTTGCGCCCTGCTGGGCGGCGAGACCGCCGAGCACCCGGGCGTCATGGAGCCCGACGAGTACGACGTCTCCGCCACCGGCGTCGGCGTCGTCGAGGAGGACAAGCTCCTCGGCCCCGACCGCGTCCGCGAAGGCGACGTCATCATCGCCATGGCCTCCTCCGGCCTGCACTCCAACGGCTACTCGCTGGCCCGCCACGTCCTGCTCGAGCACGCGGCCCTGCCGCTCGACGAGCACATGGAGGACTTCGGCCGCACCCTCGGCGAGGAGCTGCTGGAGCCGACCCGCATCTACGCCAAGGACTGCCTGGCGCTGATGGCCGAGTCCGAGGTCCGCACCTTCTGCCACGTCACCGGCGGCGGCCTGGCGGGCAACATGGCCCGCATCATGCCGGAGGGCCTCGTCGCGGACATGGACCGCGCCACCTGGACCCCGGGCCCGATCTTCCGCACCATCGCCGAGCTGGGCCGCGTGTCCCGCGAGGAAATGGAGAAGACCTTCAACATGGGCGTCGGCATGGTCGCCGTCGTCGCGCCGGAGGACCGCGACCGCGCCCTGGCCATGCTCACCGCCCGCCACATCGGCGCGTGGGAGCTCGGCGTCGTCCGCGCGGCCGAGGGCGACGAGGAGCGCGCCACGCTGCGCGGCGACCACCCGCGCTTCTAGCACCCGGCCCGAAGAGCCCGAAAAGGGGGCGGGCTCGGCCAC
>NZ_DURI01000322.1 GCF_012837295.1 Corynebacterium sp.
CGACGCGCCTGGAGGCGCAGCGCCGCCGTCGCGCGGATCGCCGCGCCGAATCCCGCAAGCGCCACGTGATTTCGGAGGCCGAGTTCCTCGCCCGCCGCGAGTCCGTCGAGCGCACGATGGTGGTGCGCGAGCGCCGCCGCCACGACGGCCACGGCATGGTCACGCAGGTCGGCGTGTTGGAGGACGACCTGCTCGTCGAGCACTTCGTCACCTCGGACACGCAGACGTCGATCATCGGCGACATTTACCTCGGCCGCGTGCAGAACGTACTGCCGAGCATGGAGGCCGCGTTCATCGACATCGGCACCGACCGCAACGGCGTGCTGTACTCGGCGGACGTCAACTGGCGCGCGTTCGGCTCGTCGGGGCGTTCCCGCCGCATCGAGCACGCGCTCAAGGCCGGCGACCAGGTGCTCGTCCAGGCGACGAAGGATCCGCTGGGCCACAAGGGCGCCCGCCTGTCCATGCAGATTTCGCTGGCCGGCCGCTTCCTCGTCTACGTGCCGGGCGGCCACAGCGCGGGCATTTCGCGCAAGCTGCCGGAGCCGGAGCGCAAGCGCCTGAAGGAGATCCTCAAGGAGGTCACCCCGTCGGGCTCGGGCACGATCATCCGCACGGCCGCGGAGGGCGTGTCCAAGGAGGCCATCGCCGCGGACGTGAAGCGGCTCGAGGGCCTGTGGCAGGACATCGACAAGCGCACCGCGGAAGCGAAGAACCGCAAGGGCGCCAAGCCGGTGACCATGTACGAAGAGCCGAACATGCTGATCAAGGTCGTCCGCGACCTGTTCAACGAGGATTTCTCGCGTCTGGTCGTCGAGGGCGACAAGGCGTGGGGCGTCGTGCGGTCCTACGTCGACGAGGTCGCGCCGGATCTGGCGGACCGCCTGCAGCGCTACCGCGCGGAGCAGCACGGCGGCGAGGACGTCTTCGCCCACCACCGCATCGACGAGCAGCTGGCCAAGGCGCTGGACCGCAAGGTGTGGCTGCCGTCGGGCGGCACGCTGATCATCGAACGCACCGAGGCGATGACCGTCGTCGACGTAAACACCGGCAAGTTCACCGGTGCCGGCGGCAACCTGGAGGAGACGGTCACCCGCAACAACCTCGAGGCCGCCGAGGAGATCGTCCGCCAGATGCGCCTGCGCGATCTCGGCGGCATGATCGTCGTCGACTTCATCGACATGGTGCTGCCGGAGAACCAGGATCTGGTGCTGCGCCGCCTGAAGGAGGCGTTGGGCCGCGACCGCACGCGCCACGAGGTTTCCGAGGTGACGTCGCTGGGCCTGGTGCAGATGACGCGCAAGCGCCTGGGCACCGGCCTGCTGGAGACGTTCTCGACCACCTGCGAGGCCTGCGATGGCCGTGGCCTGGTCATTCACGTCGATCCGGTGGAGCACGACCACGAGCCGCAGCGGGGTCGCCCGCGCGGCCGCCGCGCCCAGGCTCCGGGCAAGCATCCGGTGGCCGAGGCCATGCACCGCAAGGATCACGCCGACGAGCCCGCCAAGGATGAGCCCAAGTCCGACGATGCGGTGCAGGAAGACCAGCTTGACGACGCCTCGCGCGGTTCGTCCTCCGACGACCGCGAGGGTGGCGGCGGCTCCGGCCGACGTCGCCGTGGTCGCCGCGGTTCCCGTCGCGGCGGCGGTTCCGGCCAGGGGTCGGAGCAGGGCCGGGACGAGCGGCAGGGCGATGATCGCGACGAACAGCGCCGCGATGACCAGCGTGATGACCGCCGTGGCGACCAGCGTGGTGACCGTGCGGATCAGGTCGAGGAGATCTCCGAGGAGGATCGCGCCGTCGACGAGTCGGTGACGCGGGCCGAGTCGGAGGAGTCTCGTCCGCCGCGTCATCGTCGCCGTGGCCGTCGTTCCACGTCGCGTGGTCGCGGTGAGGCCGGCGACTCCCGCGGCGCCGATGAGTCGGCGTCGGATGATGAGCAGACGCGTCGTCGTGAAGCGTCGCGCGACAACCGTGACGAGCACGCCGACGTCGGGGATGCCCTGGCGCGCGTCGCCGCGCAGGCCGTGGCCGAGGCGCGGGACAAGGATCCGGACGAGCCGTCGGACGACCGCTACGTCTCGAGGTCCACGCGCCGCCGTCGCCGCCGCGTCGTGCACGCGTCGCAGCAGGCGCAGGACGCCCAGTCCGATGAGCCGCGGAAGCAGCGGTCGGATGCGTCGGAGCAGTCGGCGAAGGCGGACGCGTCCGAGAAGTCCGGGCGGGCGGAGAAGACCGGCAAGGCCGATCAGTCCGACCAGGCCGAGCAGTCGCAGCAGTCGCGGACGCAGCGCGGCGACCGGGAGCAGGCCGGCTCGAAGGGCCGTCGCGGTTCCGGTGAGCGGCGCGGCAAGCGGGGCGGGGTCTCCGAGACCCCCGAGCGCACCGTGTCCGTCGACGCCAAGCCCGAGCGCGGCGCCGATGACGCCCCGGCCGAGCCGGAGACGTACGAGGAGGCGCTGGCGGCGTTCGAGAAGTCGCCGCGCCGCAACCGCCCGACCCGCGGTCGCTCGCGGTCGGACCATGCGCCGAAGCCGGAGGATTTCGGAGTCGAGAAGGCTGCGGCGAAGAGCTCCGCCAAGGATGAGGAAGCGGGCAAGGCCGCGACCGCGTCGGATCGCGATGGTTCCGCCGATTCCGATGCCGGCAAGGGCGGCAAGGAAGGCCACGACGGCATGGACGGCCACGACGGTGGAAACGGCGGCGGCAATGGTCGCGGCGGACGTGGTGGCCGCGGTTCGCGCGGTCGCTCGCGCCGCACCGCCGGCACCCGCGTTGCGTCCGATGCGCCGCAGCAGGATTCCGGGGCCGGCGACGACGCCGAGACCAAGGCCGAGGCGAAGGTCGATGTGAAGCCCGAGCCGAAGACCGATGGAAAGGCCGACGCGAAGGCCGATTCCGGCGAGGGTTCGGGCGCCGACTCCGGTCGTCCCACCCGTCGCCGCGGTCGACGTCGCGCCGTCCGCCGCGTGACCTCCCAGGGTGATGCGGGTGCCGCAGCCGCGTCCGCCAAGGACGGAGCCGGTGACGCCGCCAAGGAAGCGCCGAAGAAGAACGCCGGACACAAGGCGAAGTCTTCCGAGGCCAAGGGCGAAGGGGAGAAGGGTGGCGTCGCAAAGCAAGACGATGCCGCCGGCAAGCCTCGCCGGGGTCGTCGCCGCGCCGTCCGCCGGACCTCGCGCGGATAGCCCGGACGCCCTGAAGTGACCACGGCCCCCGGCCCGCGACATTGAACGCGGACCGGGGGCCGATTCGCGTCATCCGCCGAGGCGGCGTGTTAGCGTTGTTGCGCATGTGACTGGCGCGTCCATCGTCGTAAAGCAAGCGGTGATGGTCGGCTTGCCGACGGCCCCGCCGCGAGAACTCCGGCGCCGCCGCGAACTTCGGCGCGCACGTCGGGTGCGGCCGCAACGCGGTTTGTCATTTGCGGGGGCGATTCGCTAGTCTTGACCAGTCGCTGTTCAGAGGCGTATCGGGCATGCCCGAATCGAGCACATGCCGGGCGCAAGCGGGAAACCGCGTCGACGAGCCATGAGGCCCGCCACTGAACGCAGAAGAAACTGTCCATGTCGAGGGGCTTTCGTCCCTCGAGTCGAGTAAACGAAAAAGGGGTAGCCCTCCTATGTACGCGATCGTCAAGACCGGCGGCAAGCAGTACAAGGTTGCCGAAGGTGACCTCGTCAAGGTCGAGAAGATCGAGGGTGAGCCGGGTTCCACCGTGGCTCTCACCCCGGTTCTGCTCGTCGACGGCTCCGACGTCACCTCCGACGCCGAGAAGCTTGCCAAGATCACCGTGAACGCCGAGATCGTCGAGGCCGCCAAGGGCCCGAAGATCCGCGGCATGCACTACAAGAACAAGACCGGCTACAAGCGTCGCTTCGGCCACCGTCAGCCGCTGACGGTCCTGAAGATCACCGGCGTTTCCAAGTAAGCCACCGAAACAAGCTTTTCCTTAAGGAGGAATCATGGCTTCCAAGAAGGGTGCATCCAGCACCAGCAACGGCCGCGACTCCGAGGCCAAGCGCCTCGGCGTGAAGCGTTTCGGCGGCCAGCAGGTCAAGGCCGGCGAGATCCTGGTCCGCCAGCGCGGCACCTCGTTCCACCCCGGTGAGAACGTTGGCCGTGGCGGCGACGACACGCTCTTCGCCCTGAAGGCCGGCGCCGTCCAGTTCGGCACCAAGCGCAACAAGCGCACCGTCAACATCGTCGAGGCCGAGACCGCCGAGGCGTAAGTCTC
>NZ_DURI01000323.1 GCF_012837295.1 Corynebacterium sp.
CCGGAACGAAGGTTGTCGATGCTCATGTATTACTTCAGCTCCTGCTTCAGGACGTCCATCTTGTCGATGTTCTTGGTCGGGTCGTTCTTCTGCCAGTTGCAGGCGCAGACCTCCTCCGACTGCAGGGCGTCGAGGACGCGCAGGACCTCGTCGACGTTGCGGCCGACGGCGTCCGGGGTGACGGAGACGAACTGGATGACGCCATCCGGGTCGATGATGAAGGTCGCGCGGTCGGCGACGCCATCGGCGTTCTCGACGCCCAGGGCGCGCATGAGGTCATGGCGCACGTCGGCGAACATCGGGAACGGCACCTCGAGGAGCTCCTCGTTGGTGGCGCGCCAGTTGAAGTGGGAGAACTCGTTGTCGCCGGAGCCGCCGAGCACGATGGTGTCGCGGTCCTCGAACTCCTCGTTCAGCTTGCCGAACGCGGCGATCTCGGTCGGGCAGACGAAGGTGAAGTCCTTCGGGTAGAAGAAGACGATCTTCCACTTGCCCTCGTACGAGTTGTTGGTGACCTGCTCGAAGTAGTCGTCCGGTGAGGCGGCGTTGGCCTCGCGGAGGTTGCCGCCCTTGAGGGCGGTGAGGTTGAACTCGGGGAACTGGTCGCCAACGGTGAGCAGAGCCATGTGATCCTCCTAAAGAATCGGCTTCAAAGTCGAAAATATGATTCGTACGGTGCGATCGGGTAGGAGCACCAGACATTCCGAACCTCGCGGAGGTAAACGACACGTCCCCCATCAATGGTTCGCACCTGGTAAAACAATCGCTCCATCCGGTGCATGGACCATTATGCCTATGAAACTCGGCGAAGTCAAGAGGTAATTCGAAACAGTGTCGTGTAAGCTCATAGGTATGCGTAATCGCGAATACCGCCCCACCCTTCCTCAGCTTCGCGCGTTCGTCGCGATCGCGGACACCGGCCACTTCGGCCAGGCCGCCCAGCGACTCGGCATTTCCCAGCCGTCCCTGTCACAGGCGCTGTCCACTCTCGAAGGTGGCCTCGGCGTCCAGCTCGTGGAGCGCTCGACCCGTCGGGTCCTGGTCACGCCACTCGGCCGCGGCATCCTGCCCTACGCGCGCCAGGTCTCGGAGATCGTGGACGACATCGTCGCCCGCGCGTCGGGCCGCACCGATGAGCTCGCCGGCCCGCTGGCCATCGGTTTCATTCCGACGATCGCGCCCTACATCCTGCCCAACTTCCTGCTCGGCGTCCGCGAGGAGCTGCCGGAGCTGGAGCCTCGCATCGTCGAGGAACCGACCGCGCACCTCATCGAGGCCCTGCGTTCCGGCGCCATCGACGCCGCGGTGCTGGCTCTGCCCTCGGGCGTGTCCTCCTTCGCGGAGAACCCGCTGTACGAGGAGGAGTTCCACCTCGTCCTCCCCGAGGGCCACGACCTCGCCGGCCGCGACGACGTGCCCCTGGACGTCCTCGGCGACTTGGACCTGCTTTTGCTTGACGACGGCCACTGCCTGCGCGACCAGGTGCTCGATTTGTGCCGCCGCGTCGACGCCCACCGCGAGGACACCCTCGGCCTGGAGACCCGCGCGGCGTCCCTGTCGACCGTCGTGCAGTGCGTCGCCGGGGGACTCGGCGAGACGCTGGTCCCGGCTTCGGCCCTGAAGGTGGAGGCCGGCCGCCCCGGCCTGGCAACGGCCCGTTTCGAGGGGCCCGCCCGCCCGGGCCGCACCATCGGTTTGGTCCACCGCGCGTCGTCGGTGCGCGGCGACGAGTTCTCGCGAATCGGCGAGCTGGTCAAGCTGGCCTACGAAAAGGCGATCGGGGAGAACTGATCAACCGGCCTTGACCTCGAGGGACCGCAGCCGCACCTCACCCGCGGCATCCGATTCCGCGAGGTCGACCTCGGCGACGAGTCGCCATCCGCGATCGTCCTCGGGGTCGAGGATGGTCTGCTCCACTCGCCAGTACCCGCCGTCGGGGGCTTCCCCGGCGGCGTTCGCGTCGTCCACCCGGAAGTGTTCGGGGCCGCGCGCGGCAGGGCCGAGATCCACGTCGTCGTACTCGCCGAAATAATCGTCCATGAGCGACGGCCAGTCCGGTGCGTCGTCGAGATGCGAATCCAGTTCGGCGAGTTCGCGTTCCTTCTCCATGGCGAACAGCTGCACGTGACGGAACATGAGGTTGCGGACCATGCGGGTGAAGGCGCGGACGTTGCCGGTCAGCGGGCGCGAGTCGTCGCCGCCGAACGCCGCTTCGCGCAGCGTTTCCTCGTCCACCGGCTTGTCCGGGTCCGCCATCCGGGCCCACTCGTCGACGAGCGACGAGTCGACCTGCTGGATCAACTCGCCCAGCCACTCGACGACGTCGGCGAGCTCGTCGTTCGACGCCTCCCGCGGCAACGTGTGGCGCAAGGTGCGCCACGCGTCGGTGAGGTAGCGCAGCAGCACGCCCTCGGCACGGGCGATTCCGTACTCGGAAACGACGTCGGAGAAGGTCATGCCCTTCTCCACCATCTCGCGGACCACCGACTTCGGCGACAGCTCGAACTCCCGCACCCAGGGATGGCCCTTCGCGTAGGTCTGGTACGCCTGTTCCAGCTCCTCCTCGAGGGGCTTCGGCCACGTGATGTCCTCGACGATGTTCATGCGCTCGGTGTAGTCGACGCCCTCGGACTTCAACGCCGCGATCTCCTCGCCGCGCGCGGCCTTCTGCTGGGCGGCGAGGAGCGGGCGCGGGTCGTCGAGGATCGACTCGAACACCGAAATGACGTCGAGCGCGTAATCCTCGGACTCCGGGTCGAGCAGTTCGAGCGCCGCCAGAGCGAAGGGCGCCAGCGGCTGATTGAGCGCGAAGTCGCGCTGCAGCTCCACCGTCAGCCGCGGCCGGACGTCATCGTCGCCGTCCGGGCCCGGCGTTTCCTCGACGATGCCGGCGGCGACCAGGCCGCGGTACAGCTCGATGGACGTGAGGATCGCCTGATTCTGCTGGTGCCGCGTGTCGTGATTGCCGCGCAGCAGGTCCCGCATGTTGGCGAAGGTGTCGCCGCCGCGGGCGATGACATTGAGCAGCATGCCGTTGCTGACCCGGAAGCGGCTGGTCAGGGCTTCCGGCGGCTGATCGACGAGCTTGTCGTACGCCTTCTCCGACCACGTCACCTCGCCCTTCGGCGCGGCCTTGAGGCGCAGCTTCTTCAGTTTCGCCTCGTCCTGGCCGGCGCGGCGGCGCAGCTTGAAGTTCTCGATCTCGTGGATCGGGGCCTGGACGACGACGGTGCCCTCTGTGTCGTATCCGGCGCGGCCGGCGCGGCCGGCGATCTGGTGGAACTCGCGGGACTTGAGGATCCGCTGGCGGGTGCCGTCGTACTTCACCAGCCCGGTCATCAGCACCGTGCGGATGGGCACGTTGATGCCCACGCCGAGGGTGTCGGTGCCGCAGATGACCTTGAGCAATCCGGTCTGGGACAGCCGCTCCACCAGCCTCCGGTACTTGGGCAGCATTCCCGCGTGGTGAACGCCGATGCCCTGGCGCACCAGCTTGGACAGCACTCGGCCGAAGGACGTCGTGAAGCGGAAGTCCCCGATCTCCTCGCGGATGCGTTCCTTTTCTTCGGCGTTCAGCAGCTTGAGCCCCGTCAGCGCCTGCGCCCGTTCGATTGCCTCGCGCTGCGAGAAATGCACGACGTAGATCGGCGCCTTGCCGCCCTCGAGCAGCTCGTCGAGGGTGTCGTGGACGGGCGTGTGCACGTAATGGAAGTCCAGGGGGACCGGGCGGGTCGTGCCGGCGACGAGCTCGACGTCGCGGCCGGTGCGTTGCTTGAGATCGCGGCGGAACATGGACACGTCGCCGAGCGTGGCGGACATGAGCAGGAACTGCGCGCGGTGGAGCAGCAGCAGCGGCACCTGCCACGCCCAGCCGCGGTCCGGCTCGGCGTAGAAGTGGAACTCGTCCATGACCACCTGATCGATGCGGGCGTCGGGGCCCTCGCGCAGCGCGATGTTGGCCACGATCTCCGCGGTGGCGCAGACGATGGGGGCGCCGCCGTTGACGGTGGCGTCGCCCGTCATCATGCCCACGTTCTCCGCTCCGAAGACCTCGCACAGGGCGAAGAACTTCTCGCTGACCAGCGCCTTGATCGGCGCCGTGTAAAAGCTGCGCTGCCCGCGCGCGAGGGCCGCGAAGTGCGCCGCGATGGCCACCATCGACTTTCCCGAGCCCGTCGGGGTGGCCAGGATGACGTGGTCGCCGCCGGCCAGCGCCAGCGTCGCCTCCTCCTGGGCGGGGTACAGCGTGATGCCGGTCTCCCGCGTCCAGGCGATGAAGGAGTCGACGATCGCGTCGTCGATCAACGATTCCGGGACGTCGGCGAGGTCGGGGAGCATGGCGGAGAGAGACACGCCGTCCAGACTATCCAATTGCCCAGCGTGCGCCGCCCCCGCGTGGTTACATGTTTACATTCGGTGTGCAAATGCAATGAAGCGCTCGATGGCGGAGCTGGTGACGGCGGGGATGCTTACGGCGCTCGGGGGAGCGGTGCCGACGAGCACGGCTCTGGCGGAGACGGCGCCCACGGAGACGGCGCCCACAGACTCGACGCCCACGGACTCGGCGCCGGTGTTGGCCGACGCGGATGACGCGCTCCCCGTCATCGATGCGGCGCCCGGCACGGTGCTCTCCTCGATGCCCGCACCGGCACCGTCGGAAGCCGGGGACGATGCCGAGGCGGTGGCCCTCGATGCTCGGATCATGCGCTTCGCCACCCGCGACGGTGCGGGCCGGGGGCGCGAGGTCGGCGGCGTCGTCGTGGTCCCGCAGGTTCCGTGGGCTGGGCGGGGACCCAGGCCGACGGTCGTCGTCGCCCCGGGCACGGTGGGGCAGGCGGACAAGTGCGCCCCGTCCGCGACTTTCGGCGACAGCCCCGGCGGCGGTCAGATCGGGCAGGTCCAGCCCCTGCTGGGCCAGGGTTTCCGCGTCGTGGTCAGCGACTACATCGGCCTGGGGGCGCCGGGCGTGCACACGTACGCCAACCGCCTCGACCAGGGGCAAACACTGCTGGACGCCGCGCGCGCGGGCCTCGCCATCGACGGGCTGCCCACCGACTCGCCGGTGGCGTTCTGGGGCTACTCGCAGGGCGGCGGCGCCACCGCGTCGGCCGCCGAGCTGGCGGCGACCTACGCGCCGGAGCTCGACGTCGTGGTCACCTTCGCCGGCGCCCCGCCCGCGGATCTGTCCCAGGTGCTCGACCGCATCGACGGCAACATGATCATGGGCGCGATCGGCTACGCGGTCAACGGGTTCCTGGCGTCGGAGCCGCAGCTGCGCCCGCTCATGGACGAAATCGCCTCGCCGTACGGCCGCCGGATCCTCTCCAAACTGGAGCAGGATTGCATCGGCGACTCCGTTGAGCGCGTCGGCCTGCACCGCACCAATTCCTGGACCGTCGACGGCCGCTCACTGTCCGACCACTTCGCGGAGCACCCCGAGATCGTCGCGGCCCTGGACCACCACCGGATCGGCCGCCTGAAGCCGAACGCGCCGGTGCTCGTGCTCAATGGCCGCAACGACGACGTCATCCCCTTCGGCCAGGCCGAGCAGATGGCCCGCGATTGGTGCGCGCAGGGTGCCGACGTCACATTCGTCGCCGCGGAGATTCCGCGCATCGCCCCGGGTCTGGGCATCGGCCACACCGCGCCGATGATGTCCGGCTCCGAGCTCGCGACCCACTACCTGGCCACCGCATTCGGAATCGCGCTGAAGGAGGCGTCGGCGAGCGGTTCCGGGGGCGACATCTCGCTGCCCGGCACCTGCCAATTCTGAGGCCCGTATCCGGTCCGTCTATCCGGGTCTTGGTTGCGGCAGATTTTGGGGGTCGCCCGTTACGCGTCCTGCCCCGCCTTTTCGGGGCGCCGTGATTGGATGGGGGCATGAAACGATGCGGCGTGCGCGCCCTCCCGGTCTTGGTCGGATTGGTCGCGGCATCTTGCTTGACGACGCCCGCCTGGGCGGATCCGGCCCCGGCTGATTTTGCCGCCGACGCCCCCGGTGCGGTGCTTTCCGTGCGCGACACCGTGATGCCCGCGCCCGCCCCGCTCATCGACGGCAGTTACGCGCCGGGGCAGCAGATCGCCGCGTCGGCGCGGACCATCGCCTTCACTTCGAGGGACGCGCATGGTCTCCCGGTCACCGTCGGCGGCACCGTCCTCGTTCCCGAAGCTCCATGGACGGGCGACGGGCCCCGGCCCACCGTCGTCGTGGCCCCGGGCACGGTGGGGCAGGGCGATCAGTGCGCGCCGTCGGCGACCTTCGGCCGACCGGGCGGCGGTCACATCGCCCAGGCGCGGCTGCTGCTCGGCCAGGGATACCGTGTGGTCATCTCCGACTACATCGGCCTCGGCGACGACCGCATGCACGCCTACGGTCACCGATTGGAATCGGGCCGCGTGCTTCTCGACGCCGCCCGCGCCGGACTGGCCGTGGATGGGTTGCCGGCCGATTCGCCGGTGGCGTTGTGGGGTTACTCGCAGGGCGGCGGCGCCGTCGCCGCGGCCGTGGAAATGGCGCCCACGCTGGCCCCGGACGTGAACCTGCGCGCCGCCTACGCCGGTGCGCCGCCGGCCGATCTCGGCGCCGTGCTGGAGCGCATCGACGGGTCGATTCTCGCCGGGGCGATCGGGTGGGCCATCAACGGCTTCGCGGAGCGTGACCCACACCTGGCGGCGAAGAAGGAGGAGATCCTCAATTCCCACGGGCGCCGCATCCTCGACTCCGTGTCCGGTCTGTGCGTCGAGGAGACCGGGCTGCTGACCATGGGGCAGGAGACCCGGACGTGGACCGTCGACGGCCGGCCCATCGCCGCCCACATCGCTGACTCGCCGGAGTTCACCCGGATCATCGACGAACAGGCCATCGGCCGGTTGACGCCATCGGCTCCGGTGTTGATCTCCATCGGCCGCCACGACGACCTCGTCCCGTACGACCAGGCCGCGGCGCTGGCCGAAACGTGGCGCTCACGCGGAGCGGACGTCGAGATGGTCGTCGACGAGTTTCCCGCGGTGGCCCAGGGGACCGCGCTGAATCACTCGGTCGCCTCGGTGGCGACGGAATCGGCGGCGCTGGAGTTCCTGGCCCGGCACCTCGGCACCGACGCCATCACGAGTTCCGCGGCGCTCGGCTCCGCCTAGAAACGGAACCAGGGGCGCCGCGGGCGACGGCCTCCATCACCGTCGTCGTCGTCCCCGTCCGAGTCATCGGGTCCGTCGGTGTCGGTCTCATCGTCGGTGACGGCTGTGCCCTCCGACTCGATTGCATCGTCTGCGACGTCCGTGGCGTCCGCGGCGTCCGAGTCGTGAGTGTCCTCCAGGCCGGAGTCCATGGATTCGGCGGGGGAGTCCGGGGTCGGCTCGTCGTCACGCGGAGGCGCGCTGATCTGGGAGGCCAGGAATCGCTCGAACTCCGCGCCCAACTCATCCGCCGACGGCATGGTGCCGTCCGCCCGGACCAGCGGGTTCGACTCGAGGGTGGCGCGGCGGCGCTCCTCTTCGTCGTGCTGGTGCTCGAGCATGCGGACGATGCCCGCGACCTCCTCGGACTCCGTCGCCTGTTCTGCGAGGATCTCGGCTACCTTGTCCGCTTCACGCTCGAGCGCGGTCAACGGGAAGTCCAGATCGCCGGCGTCGGCGACGGCCTCGAGCAGACGCAGCGCCGCCAGCGGGTAATCCGACGCCGCGACGTAGTGAGGAACCTGGGCGGTGAAACCGCAGGTCTTGCGGCCGCGGCGGTTCAGCTCCAGTTCGATGCGCAGGCTCGCGGCCCCCGGCACGGTCACCCGCTGACCCCACGTACGGTGGCCGGCCAGCAGCTCTCGATCATTGCCGTGCGCGATGACTCCCAGCGGCCGCGTGTGCGGGACCGTCATCGGCGCCGAGTACAGCGACACGGTGCGCTGCACGTTGAACCGCTCGGCCAGATCGGCGACGGCCTCCGAAAAGGCGTCCCACCGCAAATCCGGCTCGGGGCCGGACAACAGCAGGAAGGGCTTGCCGGCGTTGTCGCGCACGACCTGCAGCGACAGATCCAACTCGGCGCTCTCCGCGACGGCGTCTCCCACCATGGTCACGGCAGGTCGACGCGAGCGGTAATCCACCAGCTCGTCGTTGTTGAAGTTGACCAGCGGGCGGTGATCCAGCGCATCGATGAGATGGCTCGCCGACCCCGCGACGGCCAGACCCGCATCGGCGTAGCCCTGGAGCGCCACGACCATGGTCAGGCCGCCATTCTTCGGCCCCACATCCGGGGCGGGGAAATGCATCTCGTACATCTCGTGTCCCTCGTCCATGGTCTGCGCCTCCTTCTCACCGTCGGGGTGAATCCCAGTGCCCGAGTGGGCGACTGATCCATGCAACCACCTTCGCCCGGTGAATATTCCACAGGGCGGGTTTCATCCACATTAGGCGTTCCCCGGGCAGCTTTACGACGAGCCCCTTCCCGGCGCGTCACGCATCCTGCGGGCATGACGAACCCAGGCCACGACGCCGACTTTCCGGAACCGACGAATCCGTGCCATCCGAGCCATTTCGCCCGGGATAGCCGAACCCGCGATCCGTACCCCACGCCCGTCGACCACCCGCTGGAGCCCACGATGGACGCCGCCGATCCCGTCGACTTCCTGACCAACCTCCCCGGACTGCTCGGCTACTACCCGGCCGAATCTCTCGTGCTGGTCTTCGGCGACCGGTACTTGGACGACCCCGGGCCGGTGCTGGTGCGCGATCTCGACGGAGGGGAGAGCGGCGCCGTCCGCATGGCGTCGGAGGCCATGGCCGCCGAAGGGCACGAGCGCGCCGACGCCTACGTGATCACCGAAAACCGGGGTGCGGGCCCCGGCGGCTGGCAGGCGATTCTATCGGGGATCTCCTTCGACCTCGAGGAAGAGGGCTTCGACGTCATCATCGCCGCACGCACCGACCACCTGCGCGCGGGATCCGTCGTCTCGACCCCGGACGGCGAACGGCTCGGAACGCTGCGCGACCCCGCGGCGTCGTGGGCGTCCGGGAAGCTGCACGGCACCGGCGAGGCGATCTCGCGCGACGCCGACGCATTGCGGGAACGGTTTCGGCCCGAGCCCGCCGCATGCCGGATCGCCGCCGGCGAGGCCCTGCGCCGAGCCCACGACGACGTCCGCGGGGTGCGCAGGTCCGGTGGCCTGCCCGGCCCCGAGGCCATGGCGCAGGTGCGTGAACACCACCTGGAATGGCTGGCGCTGATCGATGCCGTCGACCGCGGCGACATCTGCGTGGACGACGCCCTCACGGACGCGCTGCACCTGCGCACTCTGGCGCGCCCGCTGGTCAGCCTCCTGCTGCGGGATCTGACAATGTGCGAGATCCTCGGCTCGGCCGCGGAGACCGTGCGCGCGCTGTGGCTGGGGTGCGGGCGGCTGTTCAGGGGATCGGCGAGGGCCAACGCTCTTGCGTGTTACGCCATCGACCGGCACGTCCACGGCAATCCCGCGATCGCCCGCGCCGCGCTCGACGCGGCTCTCGAGACCGATCCCGACCACTCCCTGTCGCAGCTGCTGTTCGCCGCCATGGCATCGGGGCGCGGGCACGAGGCGCTCCGCTCCATGCTCGAGGCGACCACGGCGATCCTCGGCGAAGTGCACCCGGACGCCGCCGTGGACGTCGAAGACGAGGACGGCGACGGCCCCGCCTCCCGCTGAAGTGCGGGGGACGGGGCCGTCGTCAAGCGAAGGAGGATCAGCGATGCGCGGAATGGGCGCGATCGCCGAGGGCTCCGGTGAACTCCCAAGCATCGGCGACGATGGTCTTCAGATCAGTCAACTTCGGATCCCAGCCCAGCTCCGAGATGGCACGGGCCGAAGACGCGATGAGGGTCGCCGGGTCGCCGCCGCGGCGAGGGGCATCCTCGGCGGGGATCGGGTGGCCGGTGACCTCGCGGCAGGCTTCGATGACCTGGCGCACCGAGTAGCCGTCGCCCGAACCGAGATTCAAGATGCGGTGCGTGCCCGGCTCGTTCGAGGACAACGCCAGCAGATGGGCGTCCGCGAGATCCTTGACGTGGATGTAGTCGCGGACCGCAGTGCCGTCCGGCGTCGGCCAATCGTCGCCGAAGACCATGATCTTGTCGCGGTGGCCCAGGGCGACCTGCAGCACCAGCGGGATGAGGTGCGTCTCCACGACGCGGTTCTCGCCGTGGCCGTTCCAGGCGCCGGCGACGTTGAAGTACCGCAGGCTCGTCGCGCCCAGACCGTACGCGCGAGCGTAGGACGTGATCGCGTAGTCGATGGACAACTTCGTCGCGCCGTACGCGTTCGTCGGGGCGGTGGGCATGTCCTCCGTGATCGGGACCTGCGCGGGCTCGCCGTACGTCGCCGCGGTGGAGGAGAAGACCAAATTGTTCGTGCCGGTGCCGCGCATGGCGTCGAGCAACGTCAGCGTCGTGCCCACGTTGCCGTGCCAGTACTCCGACGGAACCTCCACCGACTCGCCGACCAGGGACCGCGCGGCGAAGTGCAGCACGCCGTCGAACGCTCCGTCCGACAAAACGTCGCCGATGACGTCGGCGACGTTGGCCTCGATGAACTCGGCGCCCTCCGGCACGCCGTCACGGTTTCCCGTGGACAGGTCGTCGAGGACCGTGACCTCGTGGCCCTCGGAGAGGAGAACAGCGGCATTGACGCCGCCGACGTAACCGGCACCGCCCGTCACCAGGAGTTTCACTTGTTTCGCACCACCATAACCGCGTGGGAAAGCGTGTCCGGGATGTCCAGCGAATGATCGCCACGCGCCAACGTCACTCGCCCCGGATGGAGCTCAACCTCGGCTTCGGCGCCCGGCATGATGCCGGCCGTGTGGAGCCGCTTCATGTAGGTCGGCTCGACCTGAAGAATCTCGTTGATCTGCAGCACCGTCACCTCGTACGGGCCACCGGCGGGCAGGTCGGACAGGCGCACCGCATCGGCCGGCATGTCGGCGGCCGCGGTGGAATCCAGCTCCGACAGGCCCGGGATGGGGTTGCCGAAAGGCGACAGCGTGTGCTCCTCGAGCACACCCAGGAGCTTACGCTCCACCTCGTCGCTCATCACGTGCTCCCACCGGCACGCCTCGTCGTGGACCTTGTCCCATTCGAGGCCGATGATGTCCGTGAGCAGACGTTCCGCCAGTCGGTGCTTGCGCATCACCGACGTCGCGCGCGAACGGCCTTCGTCGGAAAGCTTCAGGCTGCGGTCCGGGGCGACCGCGAGGAGGCCGTCGCGCTCCATGCGCGCCACCGTCTGGCTCACGGTCGGGCCCGACTGCTCCAGACGCTCGGCGATGCGGGCGCGCAGGGGGATGATGCCCTCTTCCTCGAGCTCGAAGATGGTGCGCAAATACATCTCCGTGGTGTCTACCAGGTCCCTCACTGCTGTCCTCCGGGTGCTCGATGCGACGGGCCGCGCGCGTGCGCGGCGATGCGCGCGCTCATCGATAAGACGACGGGCTGCGCGGATACTCCAACAATAACCGCAATGGGGGCCGGATTGTTCCCGAAGAAGCGGCGCGCCCCGTCACCGCGGGAAAGCGGCGACGGGGCATTCGGGGAATCGGGGGCGTTCGGGGGAGTCCTGAGGGGAGAAGACCTCCCCGACCGCCTACTTGGCGTAGGCGCGCAGGCGATCGGCGCGGTCGCCCTCGCGGAGCTTCGCCATGACCTCGCGCTCGATCTGTCGGACGCGCTCGCGGGACAGGCCGAAGTGGCGGCCGATCTGGTCGAGCGTGCGGGGCAGGCCATCGTCCAGGCCGTAGCGCAGCTTGATGACCTCCTGCTCGCGGATCTCCAGCGTCGACAGCACGCGGCGCACGTCGTGGTGGCGCAGCGACGCGACGACGGCCTCCTCGGCGTCGGTGGCCTCCGAATCCTCGATGAAGTCGCCCAGCGGCGCCTCCTCGTCCGTGCCCACCGGCATGTCCAGGCTCACCGGGTCGCGGGACTGGCGCAGCAGCATCTCGATCTTCGCCTCGGCGATGCCCGATTCCTCCGCCAGCTCCTCGTTCGTGGCCTCGCGGCCCAGCTGCTGGTAGAGCTCGCGCTTGATGCGGGAAATCTTGTTGACCTGCTCCACCAGGTGGACGGGGAGGCGAATGGTGCGGGACTGGTCGGCCATGCCGCGGGTGATCGCCTGGCGGATCCACCACGTCGCGTAGGTCGAGAACTTGAAGCCCTTGGTGTAGTCGAACTTCTCCATCGCGCGGATGAGCCCCAGGTTGCCTTCCTGGATGAGGTCCAGCAGCGGCATGCCGCGGCCGGTGTAGCGCTTGGCCAGGGACACGACCAGACGCAGGTTCGCTTCCAGCAGGTGGGCGCGGGCGGCCTTGCCCTCCTTGGCGATGATCTTCACGTCGCGCTTCATCGCGCGCGTCATCTTCGCGCCGCTGACCAGAAGGTGCTCGGCGTAGACGCCGGCCTCGATGCGCTTGGAGAGTTCGACCTCTTCCTCCGCGCTGAGCAAGGCGGTCTTGCCGATTCCGTTCAAATACACGCGAACCAGGTCCGCGGAGGGGTTGTTGTTGTTCCCGCTGCGGCGCCCGCGATCTCGCTCCCGGGCGTTCTGTTCGTCATTTCGGACATCGGCACTAGTCATGTGATCCGGCCTTTCATTGCGAAGTCGACGATCTCACTGGGTTCAACGGGCCTGCCCCGCGGATTGTTCCCGGGATGGGGTTCCCGGCGAACGGTGATCATGCGGTTCTTTCGGCGACCGATGGGTTTCTCCTGCAAAAGTGCAGGTGGGCTGCGTCACACCGCGCGAACTGCATTACAGAGATGCGTTTCACCTGGTTTTCAAGTGCCCCAATTCGGGGGAGGGGCAAGGCTTTTCGACGGTGACGGGCAAGACGCGAAAAGCGCGGGATTGGTGGCTGTGTCAGCATTCCACGAGCACGGTGAAGGGTCCGGAGTTGACCGACTCGACGTCCATCATTGCGCCGAACCGGCCTTCCGCCACCTCCAGGCCACGCTCCCGGAGGCGCCCGACAATCTTCGCGATGACGGGTTCGGCCTCGTCACCGGGTGCCGCGTCGGTCCACGACGGGCGACGGCCCTTTTTCGTCGCGCCCATGAGCGTGAACTGGCTGACCACCAGAACCGGGGCGCCGGCGTCCACGGCGGAGGTCTCGCCGTCGAGGATGCGGAGCTCGGCGATCTTGCGCGCCATCGTCTCCCAGGCGTCGGGCGCATCCTCCCGGCCGACCCCGACGAGCGCGAGAATCCCGCCCGTGTCCCCGCCGTCGATCTCGCCGACGACGTCGCCGTCCACCCGTACCGCCGCGCGGGTGACCCGCGTCAGAACCGCCTTCATCGCTTCTCCTCTTCCTTTTCGCCCTTCCCGTCCTTTTCGTCTTTCTCGTCGGTGGCTTCCGCGTGGTCCGCGGTTGCCGCCCGGTCGCCTGCGGCGTCATCGTCGCCACCGCCGAGCAGCTGCGCCGGCAGCACGAGTCCATGACGGACGAGATCGACGATGACCGGCACGAGCGCTTCCCTGATCTCGCCCAAGCCGTCTTCCGGAAGCGCCCCGAGCATGGCCATGACGTCGAGGACCGTCGACAATGGCGCATCGGGCGTGATCGCCGAGAGGATCCGCACGATCGAATCGTCCGTGTCGTGGCTCCACCTGGGCCCGTCGGTGCGCGTGATGCGCAGCGCGGCGGGGGAGAAGCCCTGTTCGGGATCGTGCGCGGACCCGGCCAATTCGACGCGTTCGACGGCGACCCCGGGGCGCACGCGGAATCGGGCATCGAGGATGCCGGCGGCGTTCCGGTCGCGGAGCCAAGCCGTGCGCAGCAACCATTCGGCCGCTTCGTCGCGGAAGGGACCGCCGAGCGGCTGGGGCATGTCCTCGCAGGTGATGGAGGACGGGCCGTCGATGCGCTGAATGGTGACGTATCCGAATCCGATGCCCGTGACCCCGTGGGCGGCGAAATGGTCGAGCCACGTCCGCGTCTTCGCCCGCCCCTCGGGCCCGCGAGGGTCGATGGATTCGTCGCGGAGCCACGTGCCCACGTAGGCCGCGGGATCTACGACGTCGCGCTGGATGATCCACGCCTCTACGCCCTCCTTGGGCAGCCAGGAAGCGACGCGGGTGGTCCAGTCCTCCCCGTCGACGTGCGCCCACGCGCCGAGCAAGTGTGCGGTGCCGTCCGGTTCCAGGTGGTCCGGGACTTCGCGCAGCATCAATTCGGTCGCGCCGTCGAGGTCGAGCCCGGAGTCGCGGTAGACGTGGCCGACCTCGGGGACGCCGACGACGAACGGTGGATTGGCCACGATGCGGTCGAAGCGCCGCCCCGCCACGGGGTGGAACCAGGAGCCCTCGATCACTTCGGAGGAAGGCTCCGAAACAACCTGCTCCGAGGAGTCGAGTCCGGCGGCGGCGAGCGTCGCCGAGGCGTACAGGCACGCCCGGGGGTGGACGTCGGTCGCGGTGATCGACCCGGCGCGGTGCTGGCCGAGCGCCTGCACGCCGCAACCGGTGCCGAGGTCCAGCACCGAGCCGACGGGATCGGTCGGCGTGATGTCCAGCAGCGACCGGGAAGCCCGGCCGACGCCCAGCACGTGGTCGGGGCCGGGCACGTGCGCCGTCATCGACGCATCGCGGTCGGAGAAGACGAGGCGCTCGACGCCGTCGACCTCCACCGGGCGGACGTCGATGGCGGCGACGTGGCGGACGTCGTTCCCGCCCGCTCCATTCCGTCCGTGCACCTCGCGCAGGACACCGCAGGCGAGGCACTCGGCCACGAAGTCCTCGCCCAGCCACGGGACGAGATCCACGGGATCGCCGACGATGAACGCGGCGACGGTCGCGGCCAACCCGGGGCGGTCGAGTGCGAGATGGATCGAACGCACCACGGCTTCCGGTTCGCCCCGGTCGAGGGCGGCGAGGCCGGCGTCGCCAAGCAACTGCCGCAGGCCCGCGACCCCGTAACCGAGGTCCCGCAGTACCTCGGCGAGACGCGGGGCGAGCGCCGGCAGCCCGGCCAGCTCCTCGTCGGTGGGCGGGGCGGTGATCGGGTCGATGCTCACTTCTTGGGGTTCTCCGGTGATCGGTCTTCTGAAAAGTCGGCGATGTCGAGGTCGTCGTCGCCCAGGTCGTCCATGTCGATGATCATCGAGGGATCGAAGCCGCCGTACGCGCCCAAATCCGGCTCATCGGCGACGACGGCGGGAAGGTTGATGTCCGCCTGCTCCGTGGCCGCCGGGCCCAGGGCATGCGCGGGGCCGTCGGCGAGTTGCGCCATCCGCTCGCGCTGCGCCTCTTCCCACCGGCGGTTCTGCTCGCGGACCACGCCCGGCTTGTACACGCGCGGCGAGCGCTTGTCCGCCGGCTCTCCGACGCCATTGGCGATGACCACCGCGATCCACGGCATGGGCACCGACAGCACGGTGAGGATCGCCGCCAGCCACGCCAGGTCCCACCACAGGAATGCGGCGGCGGCCAGCAGCAGCATCGGGATGCGCGACCACTGCAGGATGGCGTAGGTCTGGCGCCGGTAGTTGTAGTTGCGAATGCGCGACTGCCGCGCGTCCGTGATCAGCACCGCATCGGAGCCGCGCCTGCCCCGACGGGTCGTCCGCCGACTCGACATGGCCACAACGGTACTCCCCGCGAAAACTCCCGCATTCCGGGGTCGCGATCTCGCCGGTCCGGCCGATGGTGCACAATCGGGAACCGTGAGCACGCCCCTGAAGACCACGAAGACCATCGAACGGACCGACACCCGCGTCGACGAGACGACGCGCGACGACACCCCGAAGTTCTTCCACTACGTCAAGAAGGACCGGATCGTCGACTCCGCCGTGTCGGGCAACTACGTCGTCGCGTTGTGCGGCGAGACCTTCCCGGTGACCAAGTCCGCCAAGCCCGGTTCGCCGGTGTGCCCGGACTGCGAGCGGATCTACAAGACCCTCCGCCGCAAGTGAGCGGGCTGCGCAAATGGCAGCAGGAGGCGCTGGACAAGTACCTGTCCGCCAATCCGCGTGATTTTCTCGCGGTGGCGACGCCGGGCGCGGGCAAGACGACCTTCGCCCTGCGCATCGCCGCCGAGCTGCTGGCCCGCCGCATCGTCGAGCGGGTGGTCGTCGTCGTTCCCACCGAGCACCTGAAGGTGCAGTGGTCGGAGTCGGCGGCGAGGTCGGGCATCGCCCTGGATCCGGCGTTCACCAACGCCAAGGGCGTGGTCAATCCCGCGTATCACGGCATCGTGGTCACCTACGCGCAGGTGGCCGTGCACCCGTTCAAGCACCGTGCGGTCGCCGATGCGCGGCCGACGCTGGTCATCCTCGACGAGGTCCACCACGGCGGCGACGCGAAGAGCTGGGGCGACGGCATCGCCGAGGCCTACGGAGGTGCCGAGCGCAGGCTGTGCCTGACGGGTACGCCATTCCGCTCCGACGACGCGGCGATCCCGTTCGTTCGCTACTCCGACGATGGCGAGGGCCACCAGAAGTCCGTCGCCGACCACGTTTACGGCTATGCGGATGCGCTTCGCGACGGCGTCGTCAGGCCCGTCGTCTTCCTGGCGTACTCCGGCGAGGCCCGCTGGCGCGATTCCGCCGGCGAGGAATTCGCGGCGCGCCTGGGCACGATCATGAGCCCCGAGGAGACGACCCGGGCCTGGCGCACGGCGCTGGACCCCGGCGGCGACTGGATCCCATCGGTGTTGCGCGCGGCCCACACGCGCCTGATGCAGATGCGCAAGCACATCCCGGATGCCGGCGGGCTGATCATCGCCACGGACGCGACGACGGCGCGCGCCTACAAGCGCATTTTGGAGCAGCTCAGCTCGACTCCGGTGGCGCTGGTGCTTTCCGACGAACCGGGGTCCTCCGAAAGGATCAAGACCTTCTCGGACTCCACCGACGAGTGGATGGTCGCGGTGCGGATGGTGTCCGAGGGCGTCGACGTGCCTCGCCTGGCGGTGGGCGTGTACGCGACGAGCTCGTCGACGCCGCTGTTCTTCGCGCAGGCCATCGGCCGTTTCGTGCGTTCTCGGCGCCCCGGCGAAACCGCGTCGGTGTTCCTGCCGTCGGTGCCGGTGCTGCTCGACCTCGCCTCGCAGATGGAGGTGCAGCGCAATCACATCCTGGGCAAGCCGCACCGTCCGAGCGAGGGCTGGGAGGACGACCTCGTCGCCGAAGCCAATCGCACCCAGAACGAGCCCGACGACCTGCCGGCCTACGAGTCCCTCGGCGCAGATGCCGAGCTGGACTATCTGATTTACGACGGTTCCTCGTACGGCACGGCGACCATGGCCGGTTCGGAGGAAGAGGCCGACTACCTGGGGCTGCCGGGGCTCCTCGACGCGGATTCGATGCGCACCTTGCTGCAGAAGCGGCAAGAGGAGCAGTTGAAGGCGTCCGAGGCGCGGGCCGAGCACGAGCGGAAGATGGGCGAACTGGATGTGGGGGAGTCGATGCAGTCCGGTGCGTCCGGCGCCGGCGGCCCGGTCCCCGGTGCAGCCGGAGCGGACGGGGCCCCGGAGGTGCCGATGCCGCGGCCCGGTGGCGTGGCGAGCGAGGCGATCCCGAAGCTGCGCAAGGAATTGAACACCCTGGTCTCCATGACCGCGGCGCGCACCGGCCGCAAGCACGGCGAGATCCACAACGAGGTCCGCCGCAACTGCGGAGGCCCGCCGACGGCGCTGTGCACCGAGCAGCAGTTGCGCGATCGGATCGGATACCTGCGCAACTGGTGATCGCGTCGGCGGTTCCGGGTGAGCCGCCGCGCCCGGGTGGGGTAGCGTAAGCGCCGCACGAAGCATCTCGCCGGACCACCGGAAGGAATCCCGATGACCAGCCCCGACCACGCCGGATACGACCCGTTCGACGCCGCGCGCCCCGCGCCCGGCCAGGGGGCGCCGGGCTTCGGCGGCGGTCCGGGGTACCAGGGCTACTACGCCGATCCGGCCCGCAATGCCCCGGGCATGCCCGGCGGCCAGCCCGCGGTGTCCACCGGCAAGGGCCTGGCCATCGCGGCGCTCATTCTGGGTCTGCTGGCCATCCCTTCGGCGTTCGTCCTCTTCGGCGGCCTGCTCGCGGTGGTGTCGATCATCCTCGCCATCGTCGCCTTGCGCGCCGGTTCGAAGGCCCGAAAGCTCGGCTCGACGCAGACCGGCGGCACCACGGCCATGTCGGTGATCGGCATCCTTTCGTCGGTGCTGGCCCTGGTCATTTTCGGCTTCGTCCTGTGGGGCGTGGCCATCGGAGCCGGCGCCGCGGCCGAGTGCCAGCACCTGATCAACGACCAGGCCGCCTTCGACGCCTGCATCCAGGACTCCGTCATGGGCCGACTGGGCATCAACTGACCCGGCCGTAGTTTTCCCGGGCGACCTCACGTCGCTCGCCTTCTTCCAGCACCCGCTTCCGTCCCGACTTTCCAGACCTCCAGGAGCACCACCACCATGACCAATCCCGCCACCGACGGTTACGGCCCCGACGGCATCGACGGTTCGGCCGTCGGCCGGCAGCTCGGCCTCATCTCCCTGGCGATCGGCCTCGGTGCGCTGATCACCTCGGCGTTCATCATCGGCGCTCCGTTCGGCGCGGTGGCGGTGGTGCTGGGCCTCATCGCGATCGTCAAGTCGATCGGCGCCCACAAGCGCGTGTCGGCGGCCGGCCGAGAGCCGCGCACGGGCGGCGCGTTCGGCATGGGCCTCATTGGCGTGATCACCGGTGGCCTGGCCATCGCCATTTCGCTGGCTCTGCTGGTCGCGGCGAACAACATCGTCGAGGAGGCCGACAAGACCTGCGGTCACCTGGACAAGACGACCCCCGAATACGCCGACTGCCTGCGCGAGAACACGGCGCAGTAACACCGGGCGAGTGGCACGCGTCGCCGCCGATCACAGGAGGAACCGATGGACCACCGCAATCCGGACCCGCTTGACGACGGTCCCCGTTACCCTCAACCGCCGCAGCACCAGTCTGCGCCGCAACCGCAGTACGCGCCGAACCATCGGGTACCGCAGCTCCAGCAGTACTCGGTGAACCAGCAGGTTCCGCCGAACATGCAGGCGCCGGCCGTCGTCACGCAAAAACCGTCGTTCCACCACACCGGGGTGAAGGAACGCATCCTCGCCCCCGACGTGGCCCGGGGATTCATGCTCCTGGGCATTGCGGTGGCCAATGCGGTGACCGCGTGGTTGATGCTGGGTTCGCCGGCGAGCGGGCGAGAACGGACGCTGCCGACCGATGATGCGGTGACGATCATCAACGACGTGCTCGTGCACACCCGTGGGCTGCCGATGTTCGCGACGCTGTTCGGGTACGGCATCGGCATGCTGGTCATGCGCGAATACGCCCGCGGCGTGCCGTGGCCCCGCGCCCGCGGGCTCCTGCTGAAGCGGTACGGGTGG
This sequence comes from Corynebacterium sp., assembly GCF_012837295.1. Classification (GTDB taxonomy): domain Bacteria; phylum Actinomycetota; class Actinomycetes; order Mycobacteriales; family Mycobacteriaceae; genus Corynebacterium. The sequence continues at coordinate 19,363 of NZ_DURI01000323.1, forward strand.
CTGGCGCTGTTCGGAGTCGTCCACGCGATCTTCCTGTTCTTCGGCGACATTCTGCTCACGTACGCTCTGATGGGGTTGATCGTCACCTTCCTCGTACCGTTGCGGAACAAGACGCTGCTGTGGATCGCCGGCGTGCTGGGCGTGCTGTCGATCGGCGTCGGATTCCTCATGGGCGGCGCCATGGGCTCGATGGGCGCCACCGGGGCGGCGGGCGCGGCCGGCGGCGGATTCGACGGGATTCCGATGCTCGGCGACGGTTACGTGGGCAAGCAGCTGGTCATCGGCGCGATCACGGTCGTTTCCGCCCCGATCGTCGTGGCGATGGCGGGACCGCAGCTGATGGCGTTGATGATCCTCGGCGTCGTCGCCGCCCGCATGCGCCTGCTGGAGGATTCGGCGTCCCATGTGCGACATCTGACCGTCGTCGCGGCCGTCGGCGCCGGTGCGGCGCTGGTGACGGGCGTGCTCTCGGGCCTGTCGAAGCTCGGCGTCATCGGCGGCACGTGGGCGCAGGGCCTGAGCCAGGCCGCGGGCATCGTCGCCGGGCCCGGGATCATCGCCCTGATCGCACTGCTCTGCCTGCCGGTGCAACGCCGCATCCGGGAAGCGGCGGCCCGCGGGGAAACCCTCGCGCCGCCCCTGCCGCTGGCGATGCTGCAGTCCCTGGGCCAGCGGTCGATGTCGGGGTACGTCGCGCAATCCGTCCTGTTCCTGGTGCTGGCGGGCGGGTGGATGCTCGATCTGTTCAGCGGCGAATCGGTGACCATCGTCAGCCTGTGGGCCACCGGCGTGTGGCTGGCGACGCTCATCGCCGCCTGGCTGCTGGCCAAGGCCGGCCAGCCCGGGCCGCTCGAGGCCCTGCACCGCCGCCTGACGTACGGGAAGAAGAGCTGACGCGAGGTTCCCCTGGAACGCGGGCCGACCATAGGACCGTCTTGTCGATCGGTTATGGTGTGGGCTGTACAACATTCATGCCCGCGCCGTGACTGCGGCCACCAGCCTCATCGCCGGCGCCCGCGGAAAGGGAGCGACGCCACGATGTCGACCACCGGCTCTTCCAGCACCGACGCCACCACCAGAACCAGGGACGCGTCCACGCCGTCCACCCCGTCACCTAAAGGCTCCGCGGCCGTCGCGGAACGGTCGCCGGGGCAGCAGGATCGGGGAGAGGGCCCCCGCGCACTGTTCCGCAAACGCTTCGGGCTGATCACCGGCATCGTCCTCGCGCTGGCGGTCTACTTCTTCATGCCGTCGGACCTCGACCACATGTTGCGCGGCACGGCGGCGATCGCCGTGCTCATGGCCGCCTGGTGGATGTCCGAGGCCATTCCCATCACCGTCACCGCGCTGATTCCGCTGGTCGCCTTCCCGATCCTCGGAATCGCCGAACTCGGGGACTTCTCCGGTCAGTACGCGGCCCCGACGATCTTCCTGTTCATGGGCGGCTTCCTGCTGGCGCTCGGCATGCAGCGCTGGAACCTGCACAAACGCGTGGCGCTGTGGGTGCTCGTCGCCATGGGTTCCTCGCCGAAGATGCTGGTCCTCGGTTTCATGATCGCCACCGGCTTCCTTTCCATGTGGGTGTCCAACACCGCCACCGCCGTGATGATGCTCCCCATCGGCGTGTCCGTCCTCTCGCTCATCGTCGGCATGCTCCGCGAGGAGGCCAAGGCGGGGAACGCCGGGCCGTCGTCAAGCCAAAATGACGGGGAACTGTCCGACGGCGCCGCCGACATGCTCGAGGCCGATGGCGACGTCGGCGACGATGAAGTCGGCGCGGCCGGCGCCGACGCCGGCGAGTCGGGCGCGGGGGAAAAGACCTACGAGCACTCGACCGAGCCCGAGCCGAAGTCGAACTTCGGAATCGCGCTGATGCTCGGCATCGCCTACGCGGCGTCGATCGGGTCGCTGGGCACGATCATCGGCACGCCGCCCAACGCGATGCTCGCCGCGTACATGGCGGAGCAGGGCGTCAACATCGGCTTCGGCCAGTGGATGCTCGTCGGCGTGCCCGTCGCGGTCGTGCTCATGGCGGCGGCGTGGTACCTGCTGACCGGCGTGATCTTCAAGCCGGAGATCGACCACATCCCCGGCGGCCGCGCGCTGATGAAGGAGGAGCTGGCCAAGCTCGGCGGCATGTCCAAGGGCGAGGCGCGCGTGCTGGCGGTGTTCGTCGTCGCCGCGCTGTCGTGGGTGTTCGTGCCCGTGATTTGGCCCGACACGATGATCGTCGACGCCGTCATCGCGATGGGCGTCGGCATCGCGCTGTTCCTCATCCCCGGCGGGCCGGACGGCGTGAAGTTGCTGCGGTGGGAGGATGCGCTCGAGCTGCCGTGGGGAGTGCTGCTGCTGTTCGGCGGTGGCCTCGCGTTGTCGTCGCAGTTCACCAATTCGGGACTGTCCGACTGGATCGGCGAGCAGCTGTCCGGCCTCGGCTTCCTGCCCATCGTGCTGCTCGTGGTCGTCGTGGCGCTCGTGGTGCTCGTGCTGACCGAGTTCACCTCCAACACCGCCACCGCCGCGACCTTCCTGCCGCTGGTCGGCGCGATGGCGATCGGCCTCGGCGTCGACCAGATGCTGCTGGCGGTGCCGGTGGCGCTGGCCGCGACGTCGGCGTTCATGATGCCCGTCGCGACCCCTCCGAACGCCATCGCCTACGGCTCCGGTTACGTGTCGATGGGCAACATGGTGCGCGCCGGCATCTGGCTGAACATCATCGCGCTGGTCGTCGTGTCGGCCGCCGCGATGACCCTGGTCGGCTGGGTGTTCGGCATCGTGTACTAGCAGGTAGTGGGAGGCGGCAGGCGGGGAGGGCCTGCGAGCCGCTTGCCCGTTTGCTTGACGACGGGGCGGCGCACCAATTGGCAGG
>NZ_DURI01000324.1 GCF_012837295.1 Corynebacterium sp.
GACAGCGAGACGCGCTCGCGGTCCATGTCGACGTCCAGCACCTCGACGGTGACTTCCTGGCCGACCTCGACAACCTCACCCGGGTGGTCGATGTGCTTCCAGGACAGCTCGGAGACGTGCACCAGGCCGTCCACGCCGCCCAGGTCGACGAACGCACCGAAGTTGACGATGGAGGACACGACACCCTTGCGGATCTGGCCCTTCTGCAGCTGGTTGAGGAAGTTGTGGCGCACCTCGGACTGGGTCTGCTCCAGCCAGGCGCGACGCGACAGCACCACGTTGTTGCGGTTCTTGTCGAGCTCGATGATCTTCGCCTCGAGCTCCTGGCCGATGTACGGCTGCAGGTCGCGGACGCGGCGCATCTCGACCAGCGAGGCGGGCAGGAAGCCGCGCAGACCGATGTCGATGATCAAGCCGCCCTTGACGACCTCGATGACCTGGCCGGTGACGACCCCGTCCTCTTCCTTGATCCGCTCGATGGTGCCCCAGGCGCGCTCGTACTGGGCGCGCTTCTTGGACAGGATCAGGCGGCCTTCCTTGTCCTCCTTGGTGAGGACCAGGGCGTCGATCTCGTCACCGACCTCGACCACCTCGTCGGGGTCGACATCGTGCTTGATGGACAGCTCGCGGGAGGGGATGACGCCCTCCGTCTTGTAGCCGATGTCGAGCAGGACCTCATCGCGATCGACCTTGACGACGGTGCCCTCGACGATGTCGCCATCGTCGAAGTACTTGATCGTGGAGTCGATGGCGGCGAGGAAATCCTCAGCGGTGCCGATGTCGTTGACGGCGACCTGAGGGGTGTTGGAGGTGGGCATATGTAAGTTGCTCCGAAGCGGATAGGAATCGAGTTGGACAGGGTCGGTCCGGGGCGCGCATGGTTTGCCCTGGTGGGCGGATGCGGAGACGCCGGATCGGCAGGCGGGCGCGGGTCGCGCACGCATACCGCGAACACGATACGCGCACAATGGCCCCCGATCAAGTTTCACCGCAGGTGGGACGGCGCGGCACGGCCCGCGGGGACGGGGCCCCGATTCGGGAGTGGCGGGTGTTGCGGATGGGCCCGGGGCGATACGATTAGCCCATGCCCGACTCATCCGATCACAGGGGCCGCCCGGCCCCCGATCCGGGTGCGCCTCCCCCGAATGCGTTCCGGCCGCTGCCCGGCAACGTGGACCGGAACTCACCCGCCGCCTCGGGCGCCGAGCCGTTCACCGGTGCCCCGACGCCCACCGCCGAGTCCTTCGCGCATCGGGTCACCGTCGGCGTCGTGGGCCCGCTGCTGTGGGCCCGGATCCTCATCGAACTGCCGGCCCTCGTCCGCGACGTGCGCCGCGCCCCTTCGACCGTCGTCCCGCTGGTTCTCGCCCAATCTTCGCTCGTGGTCGGGCCCGCGATCGCGTCCACGCTACCCAACCCAAACGCTTTCCGACGTGCCGCCGTCGCGGCCTCCGCGTTGTCCTGGCCGGTCACGGCGGCCACGTCGATCGCCGCGGCGAAGGGCGTCGAATTCCCCGCGAGGTTGTCGGGCTGCGTCTCGGGCATCACCAGCGCAATGGCCTCCGTGTCGACGCCCCACTGGTCCGCCGCGCTCAATGCGGTGGCCCAAAGCGCGTACATGGGCGTCGCCAAGCACCGGGCCACCCGCGACCGCGGCGCCGCCGCACTGTTCTCGACGACCCTGATGCCTGCCGCGGTGACCGTGCCCTACGTCTTTCTCGCGCAGGCCGTGGCCCTGCGCGCGCGGGAACACGACGCGATCGCCCGCTCGACGGCCGCCTCCGAAGTCGCCGCGGCCC
>NZ_DURI01000325.1 GCF_012837295.1 Corynebacterium sp.
GTGCCATCGGCCGCCGCGATCTCATATTCGCCGGCGCCGTCGCCGAGCCTGTCGGCGACGCCATCGCCGTCCCCGTCGGCGCTCCACGTGGCGGCGTCCTCGGGGCTCAGCGGCTTACCGCCGTCGAGGCGGTTGTAGTCCGGCAGCAACGTAGCGATGCGGCCGCCGAGCCGGCCGAGCAGGGCGTCGGTGAGCTCGTTCATCGGGGTGCCGAAGCGGGTGGTGATGCCGAAGGCGATGGGCCCGGCGCCGGTGTAGAGGATGCCGTGGTCGTTGGTGCCCTCGCCGGTGTCGCCGGTCTTCTGCACCGCATTGCCGGCGTACATGGCGAACTTCTGCGCGCCGCCGTACGTCAGGTAGGTCAGGGCCGTGCGGGCGGTCTCGCCGTCTATGAAATCGGCGTCGCCGTCGCCATCGGCCGCCTCGTGGATCTTCGACATGAACAGCGCCGACTGGGTCGGGGAAATCCACGACCGGTCCCCGGACGGGTTGGGGATGTTCATCTTGTTGCCCAGGTGGTAGCGCTCCCCGTCCACCCCGGCATCCTCGATCACTTCGTTGACCGCGTCGAACCCGCCCACGGCGTCGATGAGGCCGTTGGCGGCGGTGTTGTCGGAGTAGGCCATCACGTACCGCAGCAGGGTGTCGACGGTGTAGTCGCCGGCGCCGATGACGCTGCCGCCCACGGCGTCCTCCCAGTCGACGGTGACGACCTCGTCGAGGTCATCGCCGAAGGTGTTCAGCGCGGTCACGACCAGCGGCGCCTTGATGGTCGACGCGGAGTACTGCTCCTCGTCGCCGCCGACCGACGCCGTCAGCCCCCGGTAGGGGCCGTCGATGACCCGCAGATAGGCGGCCAACTCGATGCCGTAGAGGTCGGAGAACTCCTCCATCGCCTCGTCGAGGACGTTCTGCGCGTCGGTCCACTCGACTTCCTCCGACGTGTCCCAACCATCGACCACGGGGGCGACGGCCGGCTCGGACGCTTCGTCCGCGGCGTCGGTCGTGCCCGGGATCGTGCACCCGGCCAGAAGCGCCGTCGCCGACATCGCGGCCAGCATGAGGCCGGGCGTCTTCCGCGCCATCGCCGTTCGCGCTCGCATGATCATCTCCCGAGTACCGTCCCCCGGTGGCTCCCCGGATCGGGGCCGCCGCACCTGGGCCGCAAAAAGACGCCCGACCGAATTCGAGGGTCGGGCGCCGGCGTTTCATCACCGTGAATCGCAGGAAGAGTAACACCGGGGCGGCCCCGGGGACACTTCGCCACGGTTGAACGGGCGCCCCCGGTGCGAGGGTGTCAATATCGTGGGGACCGCATCGCGGGGATCCGCATGGAGGACGCCCCCGTCGAGCCGACGCACCGGAGGGGAGGGACCATGGAGGAGAGGATCAGCCGGTTGATGGACCGGATGAAGTCCCGCCACGAGTCCATGCGCCGGCGCTGGTACGGCCCCTTCCTCTCCCCCGTCCTGCTCGTTCTGGGCTTTTGCCTGCTCATCGTGGGCATCGTCATCTTGCCGACGCCCGCCCCCGGCTGGCTGCTCATCTTCATCTCGCTGGGCCTGCTGTCGCTGGTGCATCCGCCCATGCGCCGGTTCAACGTGCGTTTGGCCCGGCTTTACGACGCTTCGGAGGCATGGTTCCGCGACCGCCACTGGTCCACGCAGGTGGCGTTGGGCGCCGCCCTGACCATTTCGGTGGCGGCGATCATGGCCACGGTCTGGTATCTCATGGCCCCCGGCGATTGGCCGTACACGCGGCAGGCGGCGTGACCCGGGCCCTCCCCGCCGCTAGAACAGCGCGCTGGCCATCCGGCGGCGGGCGTCGAGCGCGACGGGATCAGCGGCGTCGAAAAGCTGCAGCAGGTCGAGCAGGCGATCCTTGATGGCCGCGCGGTCGTCGCCGAACACCGTCGGCAGCAGCACCAGCAGGCGCTCCAGCGACAGCGCCGGGTCGCCGACGAGCATTTCCACGTCGGCGGCCTCGAGGGCCAGGCCGACGTTCTTCGGGTCGGCGTCGGCGCGGGCGATGGGATCGGAGGCGCGGTCGATCTTCTGGGCGCGCGCCAGGAACGCGACGTTGGTGCGCGCGGCCTTCAGCTCGGCGTTGGCGGGCTCGGACTTGAGGATCTCGTCGTAGACGGCCACCGCGCCCTCGAAGTCGCCCTCGTTGAGCTTCTCCTCCGCCTGCGCCAGGCGCGGATCGTCGGTCGGGGGCTTGAGGCCGGCGTCGGGCTCCGGGCCCTCCTCCCCCTCGCCCATCATGCGGGTCCCCGCCGGCAACCCCTTCAGGCGGCCGCGGGTGGCGTCCATGACGGCCTCGATCCACTGGTCCATGTAGTCGCGGGTCTGCTCGCCGACGAACTGGCCGATCGGCTGGCCCATGGCGACGGCCACGACGGTCGGCAGCGCCTGCACGCCGAAGGCGCGGGCGACGTCCATCTGGGCGGCGGCGTCGACCCACGCCGCGATCCAGTTGAGGTTGGCTTCGCGCGCCATCTCGTCGAGAAGCAGTCGCATGCGCACCGAATCCGGCGACGACGGGTCGCCGATGAGCACGACGACGGGCACCTGCTCGGAGCGGATGACCACCTCGGGGTCGAAGTTCTCGGCGGTGACGTCGACGAGCGGCGGCAAGCCCTCGCCCTGGTCGGAGATGCGGCGCTCCACTTCGGCACGGGCGTCGGCCTCGCGCTTGATGGCCTCCAGGTCGACGGTGCCGGGCGGCGGCGGGGGCGTCGAGCACTCGCGGTGGCCGGCGTGCGAGTGGGAGTGGCCGTGGGAATGTCCGTGGGCGTGCGTCATGGGCCCGGATCCTACTCGGCGAGCCGGCGCTCGACGGCATCGACCTTCGCCGCCAGCTGCCCCGTGTAGCCGGGCCGGATGTCGGCCTTGAGCACCAGCGACGTGCGCGGCGCGACGGAGGACACGGCCTGGGTGGCGCGCTTGACCACGTCCATGACCTCGTCCCATTCGCCCTCGATCAGGGTGAACATGGAGTTGGTTTCGTTGGGCAGGCCGGACTCGCGGACGACGCGGACGGCCTCGGCGACGGCGGCGGACATGCCCTCATCGGGGTCCGCGGAGGCGGGGGCGACGGAAAAGGCGACGATCATGGCCCCAGGGTAACCCCGGCCCCGGAACGGGCGCGGCAAACGCCGTATCCTGGAGTGCATGAGCGACATCAACGTCACCGTCCCCCACAACTTCGTCACGGCCGTCGATCACGTCGGCATCGCCGTGCCCGACTTCGACGCCGCCGTCGAGTGGTACCGCGCCAACATGGGCTTCGTGAACTACCACGAAGAGGTCAACGAGGAGCAGGGCGTCCGCGAGGCCATGCTCGGCCCGGCCGAGAAGACCGAGGGCGGCACCCTGGTCCAGATCCTCGCCCCGCTGAACGAGGA
>NZ_DURI01000326.1 GCF_012837295.1 Corynebacterium sp.
AGCGCTCGACGTTGGGGGTGATCTCCTTCTCGACGAAGCCGCGAACCATGTCGCGGAACATCTCGTGCTCTTCGGAGAAGTGGGTGCGGGGCAGGAAGTCCTTCATGGGTGTCTCCTCGTGGCTCGGCCTTGCGGTGACCGTGCGGCGCGGGGTCGTCTGACGGGGGTCGGACGGCGGTGCGCTCGCCGGTATGTCTGTCTCAACCATTATGCATAAATATGTGACCGAGGCCACCGGAGATCGTGACATTGCCCCCGAATTTGCCAAAATTGAGGTGCGCGTCACGTTTGCGAGATGGGGGTATGGGGTCGCTTTTGATGGGGAACGTGCAGGTTGAGGGGCTTTTCGACGGATCGGTGCTACCCCCGCTTCGTCGTTTCCCCTTCGACTTAGGGCAGCCTAAAAAAGTGCCATTTACCAGCGGGGATCTTTCGCCGTTTTTCGAATGGCGCCCGGTTCGGCGGGGGTGATTAACGAAAGCTTTTCATTGGTTTAATCGCGTCGGCGCAGGTCGGGGTTTATCGTTGCGCTCAGTGGTCAACTGCCACGACAGTCACGACAGTCAGTCACACGCAACCTCCAATTGCACACGAAAAGCGAGGCGGCCATCCCTTGGAACAGGATGGCCGCCTCGCTTTGTGCGTGGGTGCGCGTTGGTGGGGGCCGCACATTCGACGAGATCGCGATCAGGGGCCTGGATCGTGATCTCGTGGGAGCTGGAAGCGCGCGGGGACGAGGCCGGCGCTACACGCCCCAGTGCATGGCCAGGACGCGGTTGACCTGCTCGGCCTTCTCGATGTTGACCAGGTGCTTCGCCGGGGAAATCTCGGTCATCGTCGAATCCGGGATGCCGTCGCATAACGAGGTGACCACGTCGAGGGGAGTGGAGGTGTCTTCCGCCCCCGCGATGACCCTGGTGGGCACCGTGATCTCGGCCAATCGGTCGCGCGAGTCGAAGCCCGCGATCGCGTGGCAGCAGCCGGCGTAGCCCTCGTCGGAGGTGGCGCGGATGCCGTCGGCGAAGCGCTGCGGGAGTGCGGGGTTCGTCGCGAAGCAGTCGTCGGTGAACCAATTGCCCACCACGGTGTCGGCCAGCACGCCGGTGCCTTCGGCGCGGACTTTCGCGGCCTTGTCCCGCCATGCGTCGGACTCGCCGAACTTGGGGGCGGTGGAAATCAGCGTCAGGGTGGCGATGCGCTCCGGGTTCTCCAGCGCGATCGTCTGCGCCACCGCGCCACCCAGCGACAGTCCGACCAGGTGCGCGCGCTCGACGCCGAGGGAATCCATCAGCGCCAGGACGTCGCCCGCCAAATCGGACATCTCGTAATCGCCGGCCGGGGCGGGCGATTCGCCGTGGCCGCGCAGATCGACGGTGATGATGCGCGCCTTGTCCGCCAGCGCCTCCACCTGCGGGTCCCACATGTCGCGGGACGCCCCGAGCGATCCGAGGAGGATCGCGGTCTTCGGGGAGTGCGGTGACTCGGTGCCGTACGCCGCAGTGTCGCCGACTGGAGCGCCGCCTGCCGCAGCGCCCTCCGCGACGGTGCGGGGCTCATGGACGTCGTGGGCATGGACGTCGTGGGCGAGTTCCACGGTGCCCGCGTCGCGCCCGGTCACTCCGCGCCCCCGTCCTCCCGCTCGGCGGCGCCGGCGCGCTGCTCGGCCAGGGACGTGCGGGCCGCGCGCAGCCAGTCGGGCTGGTCGGCCAGGAGGGCCTTGATGTCCTCGGTGGTCAGCGGCTTGTCCATGTCGTTGGACTTCAGCGCCGTGATGGTGATGCCCAGCCGGCGCGCCACCTCGGGCCGCGGGTGCGGGCCGGTGCGCCGCAGGTCGGCGAGCCACTCGGGCGGGTTTTGCTGCAGCTCGACGAACTGCTCGTGGCTCAAGTCCGACTGCTGGAATTCTTCGGGGGTCGCGGGCAGGTAGATGCCCAGTTTCTTGGCCGCGGTCAGGGGTTTCATGGGCCCCACGGTAGCACCGGCGACGTAGCATGGCGTTCATGCCGACCGACACCGCCGACCACGCCGACGCCCCGCGCCGGGATGCCGCCGATCGGGCCCCGGAGGGGGTTCCCGCTGATCGGGGAGACTCCTTGGAGTCTCCGCGGCAGCGCGTCCTGCGGGTGGCGTTCGTGCCGGGGGCGATGCCGGAGAAGTGGTTCCGCCGCTATCGGGAGCGCACGGGCCTGGCCTTGACGTCGTTTTCCGCGGACGACCCGGTCCTCGAGGTCGCCGCGGGCCGGGCGGACATGGCGTTGGCCCGAGATCCGCGGGAAGACGAAGCGTTGCATCGCATCAGGCTTTACGACGAGGCCGCGGGCATCGCCGTGGAAAAGGAGCACGTGCTTTCGCTGCTCAAGGACGGCGAAGTCGTCGACCGCGCGGACTTGTCCGGCGAGACGGTGCTTCTCGACGCCTCCGGCGGAGACGCTGGCCCCGCCGACCCGGGTGCGGTGCGCGAGATGTTGCAGGTCGTGGCCACCGGCGCGGGCGTGCTGTTGGCGCCGCGGCCCCTGCTGCGCGCCCTCAACGCCCGCGGCACCACTCACCGCGAGATCGCCCCGGCCGACGGCGCCCGCCCGACGACGCTGTGGCTGACGTGGCCGAAGTCGGGCGACGACGAGCTGACGCAGGAGCTCGCCGGCATCGTCCGCGGCCGCCGCGAAGGCTCCCGCCGCTCGGCGCTCACGGCCGGCGAACCGCCGCAGAAGAAGCTCAGCGCGCGCGAGAAAACATTGGCCAAACAAGCGCGTCGTCAAGCGGATAAGGGAGGCGCGGCGCGCGGCGGTGCGTTGGGAAGCAAGCGGGGCGGAAAGCCCGCCGGCCCCGGCGGCCGGGGAAAGTCCGGTGCGCGCAAGCCGAAGCGGCGACGCTGAACAGGCATTTCATCGATTCATTCGACGCGGGCCGCCAAATCCGACAGACTGGACGTATGGCTGACGGAAACCGCGGATTCAGCATCCGGTTGATGCGCGAAGACGACTACCCGCAGGTGCAGGTGATTTACGAAATCGGCCTCGACACCGGGCATGCGTCGTGGGAGCATTCGGCGCCGGACTGGGAGGGATTCAGCGCGCTGAAGCGCCTGGACCTGTGTTACGTCGCCACCTCCGACGAGGATCCGTCGAAGATCCTCGCGTGGGCGTCCGCGTCCCCCGTGTCCAAGCGGCACATCCTGCGCGGCGTCATCGAGGACTCCATCTACGTGCACCCCGACGGGCAGGGGATGGGCATCGCCGGGGCGCTGCTCAAGCACCTCATCGACGAGGCGACCGAGAAGGGCTGCTGGTCCATCCACTCGTGGGTGTTCCCCGAGAACGTCGGTTCGCTGAAGCTGCACCGCAAGGTCGGGTTCCGCGAGGTCGGCGTCTACCACCACATGGCCAAGATGACCTACGGGCCGATGGCGGGGCAGTGGCGCGACATCATCATCCTCGAGCGGCTCCTGGAAAAGCCCGAGGAGCGCGCCGAGAAGCGCGCCATCAAGGAGGCCGAGGAATCCGGTGACCCCGTGCGGCCCGTGCTGGAGAAGCTGGACAACGCCGCCGACCAGGTCGGGGCGTAGGGGCGGGGCCTACTCCACCGTCTCCTTGAGCTTGTCCTCGCGGACGAACGCCAGGATGATCGCCGCGGCGACCATCAGCGGCACGAGCATGAGCAGCACCGGCGTGAAGGCGTCGTTGTAGCTGCCCACCACCACGTCGTGGATCGGGCCGGGCAGGTTCTCGAGGATCGCGGGCGTCAGCGTCGAGGCGTCGCCGGCGGAAAAGTCGGTTCCGGCGGGCATGCGCTGGGCCAGCAGGTCCTGCATGCGGTGGATGAAGATCGCGCCGACGACGGACGAGCCGACCGCGCCGCCGATCTGCCGGAAGAAGTTGTTCGACGCCGTCGCCGTGCCCACGACGCGGACGGGGAACGAGTTCTGCACGATGAGCACCAGCACCTGCATGACCAGGCCGAGGCCGAAGCCCATGAGGAACAGGTTGCCGCCGATGAGCGAGGCCGGGGTCCCGGGGGTGAGCGTGGACATGAGGAACAGCGCGACGGCGACGAGCGCCATGCCGGCGGCCGGATACCACTTGTAGTGGCCGGTGCGGCTGATGATCCAGCCGACGGTGATGGACGTGCCGAGCATGCCGATCATCATGGGGATCATCATCATGCCGGCCAGCGTCGGCGACATGCCGTGGACCATCTGCAGGTAGGTGGGCAGGTAGGCCATGGTGCCGAACATGCCGACGCCCATGGCGAAGCCGGCGAGCGTGGTGAGCACGAAGTTGCGGTTGGCGAACAGCTTCATGGGCACGAGGGGGTTCTTCGCGCGCTTTTCGACGGCCACGAACAGGATCCAGGCGATCGCCGACGTCATGATCAGGGAGATGATCATCGGGGAGCCCCACGCGTACTGCGTGCCGCCCCACGTGGACATGAGGATCAGCGATGAGGTGGCGATGACCATCAGCGCCGTGCCGATCCAGTCGAAGTCGCCGGTGGTGGGGCGCTTGGGCAGGGTCAAGTAGCGCCACGCGAAGAACAGGGCGATGAGGCCGAGCGGGACGTTGATCCACAGTCCCCAGCGCCAGCCGGGGCCGTCGGTGAACCAGCCGCCGAGCACGGGGCCGAGCACGGAGCTCAGGCCGAAGACCGCGCCGAACAGGCCCATGTACTTGCCGCGTTCGCGGGCGGAGACGACCTCGGCCATGATCGCCTGCGAGGACACCATGAGGGTGCCCGCGGCCAGGCCCTGGGAGGCGCGGGCGAGGATGAGCAGCGTCATGTCCTGCGCGAGGGCGCCGATGATGGAGCCGACGATGAACGCGGAGATGCCGAAGAGGAACAGGCCCTTGCGGCCGATCATGTCGCCGAGCTTGCCCACGATCGGCAAGGCGATCGTCTGCGCCAGCAGGAAGCCGGTGATGACCCACGACATGTGTTCGACGCCGCCGAGCTCGCCGACGATGGTCGGCAGGGCGGTGGAGAAGATCATCTGGCCCAGAGAGCTCATGAGCATCGACAGGATCAGCGCGGCGAGGATCAGGCCGAGGTGACCGCGGTTCTTTTCCACGATCTGCGTGTGCTCGGCGACGGCGGGGGACGTGGCGGTCACTGGTTCAGCTCCTTCGTGTACTCGACGATGTCGGTCAGCGCGTCGGTGATGGGGCGGGGGTTGGTGTCGATGGTTTCCCTCGACGCGGCGAACCACACGGATTCGTGGATCAGGGCGTTGATCAGCGAGGCTTCCTCCTCCGCCTCGATGCCCGGCCGCCGACGCGCGTCGGGGTGGGTGGCGAAGTAGTCGATGGTGGCCGCGCGCATGCGGCGCAGGGTGGTGGCCTGGCTGGTCATCGAGACCGTGAGCATGTGCGGAGTGGCGTGGATGATTTCACGGCGCAGCTTCCGCAGCCGTCGGTGCCGTTCGACGCGGTCCGGCAGGTCGTCGTCCTCGGTGGACGGTGAGACGACGCCCGCCTCGATGATGGCCAGCAGTTCCCGCAGCGGGTCGCCGGCGGCGCCGTCGAGAAAGGCCTCGGCCTCCTCGTCGCCGAAGACCAGCATGCCGCGGCCGAAGACCGCGTGATCCTTCGACGAGAAGTAGTTGAAGAAGGTGCGGCGGCTCACCTCGGCGGCCGCGCAGATGTCCTCGACGGTCACGTCGTCGTAGCCGCGGTCGGCGATGAGGGTGATCGCCGCATCCTCGATGCTCCGGCGGGTGCGCCGGCGCTTGAGTTCGCGCAGGCCGCACTCCGAATTCACAGTTTGTTCCACAAGGTGCAAAGCTACACCCGGTGCAAGTTTGCGCGCAATGCAGATTGTGGTGTGCTTTGTCGCACATCGCACCCCTGTGTGAAGGCTGTCACATGGGGGCGTCGGGTCGTCGTCAAGCGGAGAAGCGGGGCTCGGCCGACGTAGGGCTCAGTCGCGCACGGACTTCGTCGCTCCGGCCCACTGGTTGATGCCGCGGTCGATGGCCCACTCGTCGATGGCGCCCAGCTGCTCGTCGGTGAAGGGCTCCGCACCGGCGGCATCGAGGTTCGCGTCGAGCTGCGCGACGGAACTCGCGCCGATCAGCGCCGACGTGACCTCCGGGCGGCGCAGCACCCAGGAGATGGCCATCTGCGCCAACGTCTGGCCGCGTTCGGCGGCGATGCCATTGAGCGCGCGGATGGCGGCGAGCGTCTCATCGGTGAGGAAGCCGGAATCCATCTTCCCGTCGCCGAGCCGCGAATGTTCCGGCACGCCGTCGAGGTAGCGGTCCGTGAGCAGGCCCTGGGCGAGCGCGGAGAACGCGATGACGCCGATGCCCTCGTCGGCGGCGACGTCGAGGAGGCTGGGGGAGCCGGCCGAGGCGACGTCGGAGGTGCCCGCGCCTTCGCCGCCGCTGCCCGGGCGCTCGATCCACCGGTTGAACATGGAGTAGCTGGGCTGGTGCAGCACCAGCGGGGTGCCCAGGTCGCGGGCGATGGCCTGCGCGCGGCGGGTCGCGGCCGGCGAGTAACTGGAAATGCCCGCGTACAACGCGCGGCCGGAGCGGACGATGAAGTCCAGCGCCGCCATCGTCTCCTCGAGCGGGGTGTCCGGGTCGGGGCGGTGGTGGTAGAACACGTCGACGAAGTCGAGTCCCATGCGCTTCAGCGACGCATCGCAGCTGGCCACGAGGTACTTCCGCGAGCCGCCGAAGCCGTTCGGGCCCTCCTGCATCCACCAGCCGGCCTTGCTGGTCACGGTGATCTCGTCGCGGTACGGCGCCAGATCCTTCGCCAGCAGGCGGCCGAAGTTCTCCTCGGCGGAACCGGGCGGCGGGCCGTAGTTGTTGGCGAGGTCGAAATGCGTGACGCCCCTGTCGAAGGCGCGGCGCACGATGGCGCGCATGCCGTCGAAGGGGCGGTCATCGCCGAAGTTGTGCCACAGGCCGAGCGAGACTTCCGGCAGCTTCAGGCCGGAAGCGCCCGCCCGGCGGTGGGGCATGGCGTCGTGGTGGTCGGGGGCGGCGGCGTAGACGTCCGGGTACATGGCACCCAGGATGCGCTTTTCCGGCGAATGCCGCTACCGTCCCCGGCCGTTTTCGCTTTACGACGCCAGCGTGGCCTGCTTCTCGGCGTCGGCGCGCTCGTTCGGCGGCTTCGACGGCCACCACATGCGGTCGCCGAGGAGGTCGAAGAGGGCGGGCACGACCAGGGTGCGCACCAGGAAGGTGTCCAGCAGGATGCCCAGGCCGACGACGATGCCCACCTGCCCCAGCGTGATCAGCGGCAGCACGCCGAGCACGGCGAAGACGGCGGCGAGCACGATGCCCGCGGCGGTGATCACGCCGCCGGTCAGGCCCACCGCGCGGGACATGCCCTCGGTGGTGCCGTAGCCGGCGGCCTCCTCCTTGGCACGCAGCACCAGGAAGACGGTGTAGTCGATGCCCAGCGCGATGAGGAAGATCAGCGAGTACAGCGGCACGGAGACGTCGAGGGCGGGGAAGCCGAAGATGTGCTCCGAGACCAGCGCACCGGCGCCGAGCGCCGCCACGGCGGAGAGCGTCGTGGCCATGAGCAGGAAGATGGGGGCGACGACGGCGCGGAGGATGATCATCAGCAGGAAGAGGATGACCACCAGGATGATCGGGACGATCAGCAGCGTGTCGCGGGCGGTGGCGTCGCGGGTGTCCAGCGTCTGGGCGGACTGGCCGCCGACGAGCGCCTCGGGGTCGGCTTCGTGGGTGGCCTCGCGCAGGGCCTCGATTTCGCGGAAGGAGTCGGCGGTGGCCGGCTCGGAGTCGGTGATGACGGTGAAGCGGGTCAGCGCGCCGTCGAGCGATTCGGTCGGCGGGCCCTGGAGCTCGGCGCCGTCGACGGACTCGATGGCCTCGGTCACCTTGCCGACGGAGGCGGTCGGCGCGATCACCGACAGCGGCGATGCGGCGCCGGCGGAGGTGTATTCGGAGATGGTGTCCAGGCCGTCGGCGGCCTCCGACTCGGTGCGGAACTGCTCGGTGGTGGACAGGCCGATGTTCGCGCCGAACAGGCCGGTGCCAAGCACCGCGAGCAGCACGACCATGCCGGCGAGGTACGCGGCGGGGCGCTTCGACACGACGTCGGCGACCTTGTACCAACCCGACGACTTCGCGGTTTTCGACTCGTCCTCGACGCGCGGGATCTTCGGCCAGAACAGGCCGCGGCCGCACAGCGACAGGGCGGCGGGCAGCACGAACAGGGCGAAGGCCAGGGCGACCAGCAGGCCGATGGACAGCGAGATGCCAAGGTAGCGGTAGGCCGGCACGATCGCCAGCGCCAGCGCGAGCAGCGCGAAGACGACGGTGAGGTTGGAGGACACGATCGCCGACGTCGAGGCGCGGGTGGCGACGGCCAGGGCCTCGCGGTGGTCCTCGTGGCGGCGCAGCTCCTCGCGATAGCGGCTGATCAGCAGCAGCGCATAGTTGGTGCCGGCGCCGAAGACGAGGACGGACATGATGCCCGACGTCGAGGCGTCGAACTGCAGCGACGTGAAGGACGCGACGAACTCCACCAGCAGCGACGCGCCGCGGTCGGCGATGGCCACGGTGAGCAGCGGCACCAGCCACAGGATCGGGGAGCGGTAGGTGAGGATCAGCAGCACCGCGACGACCAGCGCCGAGATGCCCAGCAGCGCGAAGTTCGCGCCATCGAATGCCGACGCCGTGTCGGCCGCGAAGCCGGCGGGGCCGGTGACCTGGAGCTGCAGGCCCTCGGGGAGGTCCTGCTTGCCGGCGTCGCGCATCTCGGAGATCGAGTCGGCGAGGCCGGCGCCGTTTATGTCGCCGGGCAGGGACAGGACGGCTTGGGCGGCCTCCTCGGCCAGCGGCACGGCGGGGGAGAGCTGCTCGACGGTCTTGTCGCCCTCCCAGTCGCCGAGCTGCTCGAGGGCCGATTCGGGCAGTTCGATGCCGGCCATCGCCTCGGCGGAGGCCTGGGCCGCGCCGATGTCCTGCGGGCCGAGCGGCTCGCCGTCTTCGCGGGAGTACACCGCGATGGCGGTCAGCTGGTCGCCGCCGGGGAAGTCGGAGGCGAGCTGCTGGACCTTCGCGGACTCGGAGTCCTGCGGGAGGGTCGCCGGCGCGGAATCGCCGGGCTCCAGGCTCGAGGTCAGGCCGGTGAGGCCGCCCACGAAAAGGAGGCCGATCAGGATGGTGATCGCGGCCATGGCCTTGGACGTGATGTGTTTGACGGGTAGTCGCGCCGATCGGCTTCCGGAACTCATTGGCCCAGCTTTTCACGCATCGTGCACTCCGGGTGAACGACGTGCCCGGGCGGGGGTAACGTATCGACGCTATGTCGGCATGTTAGTTATCGTTGCGCAGCAATTCGTGGCGCAGCGCGGCCTCCAGATCGGGGAAACGGAAGACGTGGCCGGCCCGTTCCAGCACCCGCGGAACGGCCCTCTGGTTGGCGAAGGCCAGCTCCTCGGCGCCGCGTCCGCCGAGGATCAGCTTCGGGCCCGCCTTGGGCACGGGGATCGCCGCGGGCCGCCGCAGGACCTTCGCCAGGGTCTTCGTGTACTCCTCGTTGTCCACGCCATTGGGCGCCACCGCGTTGATCGGCCCCGACCACTCCGGGTCGAGCGCGGCGCGGTGATAGACGTCCAGCAGATCGTCCAGCGCGATCCACGGGAACCACTGGCCGCCGTCGCCGAGCTTGCCGCCCAGGCCCGTCGACGTGATGCCAGCCAGGATCGGCAGCAGGCCACCGCCGCCGGCCTGCACCAGGCCGGTGCGGATGTTCACCACGCGGATTCCGGCCTCCCGCGCCGGATTCCACGCCGCCTCCCAGTCCCGGACGATGTCGGCGAGGGGGCCGTCTCCGGCGGGGGCGGCTTCGTCGAGAAGCTCCGTGCCGCGGTCCGCCCCGTAGTACCCGACCGCCGACGCCGACACGACCGCCTCCAGACCCGCCTCGGCCGCCAGCTCCGCGAGCTTGCGGCTGGGTCCCACGCGGGAGTCGCGGACCCGGGCCAGGTGCTTGTCCGTGAAGCGCCCCGCGATCGGCGCGCCCGCGAGGTGGATGAGCACGTCGATGCCGTCGAACAGGTCCGCCGCCGGGGATTCGGGATCCCACGTGCGGGTGCTCGCCTCGGTCGAGGACGAACGGCTGAGCTTGACGACGTCATGGCCCGACGTCGACAGCAGCGCGCACAACACGGAACCCACCGTGCCCGTGGCACCCGTGACTGCGATGCGTTTGCGGGGCAGATCGTTGAGCGGATGCGGCCGGTCGCCGTGGTCGGTGTGCGCCGCGCCCGTGGACGAAGCGTCGTCGCCCGAGGACGAGAGAGAAGAAGAGAGGACGGACGCCAGCCGATCCGCGGCGGCGAAATCGCCCTCCAGCACAGCGGCGCGGTAAGCGAAGACGCCCGAGATGGCCCGGCGGGGCGCCCGCGACGTCACCTCGTCGACGACGTTGGTCCACCATGCCGGGTGGTCGTCGCCGGGGCCGCGGACGTCCTCGAACCGGTGGACGTGGCGCCAGGCGAGCATGCGGCGGAACGGCTCGTTGGTCACGTGATCGGCGAAACGATGACCGGCGACGTACTCCTCCGGGTCATGCTCGGCGACCCAGGTGAGGCCCGCGGGCATGTCGAACGTCGTGACGCCGTCCCGGAGATTCGCCGCCTCCGACGTCGGCGTCATCGGCAGCCACCCCGGCGTCAGGCGGCGCACCGCGCCGGGCCGCGCGAACCAGTCGACCACCCGCTCGCGCGGATGAAACAGCAGGTGGGTGAAACGGGCGGTGGTCGGTGCGATGAACGGGATGTCCATTGGTCGTCCTCTCGGGCCGG
>NZ_DURI01000327.1 GCF_012837295.1 Corynebacterium sp.
CCACGAACCCAAGTATTCCACGTGGCCCGGATCGGGTGGCCCCGGGTTCGGATCACCCGATTCAGTTCACCCGGTCACCTCCGCGCGGCGAACTCCTCCAGCGCCTCGACGGGCCCGGCGGCGATGACGAGGTCGCCGGCGCGGATCACGTCGTCGGCGATGGCCCGCCGGAAGGACTCTCCCCGCGGCCGGATGGCCAGGATCTGCACCGGCGAATCGCCGCGCGCGTTGATCTCGCCGACGCGGCGGTCCAGCACGGGCACCGGCGGGGCGATCTTCGCCACCGAGAACCCCCGGTCGAATTCCAGGTAGTCCTGCACGCGCCCGCCCATGAGGTGCGCGACGCGGCGGCCGGTGTCGGCCTCGGGCCGGATGACGTGGTGGACGCCGATCCGCCCGAGGATCTTCGCGTGCGCCAGGTTGTCGGCTTTCGCCCAGATGCTGGGCACGCCCATGTCGACCACGGCCGACGCGGTGAGCACGGATGCCTCGATGTTCGAGCCGATGGCGATGACCACGCGGCCAGCGTCGGCCACGCCGAGCTGGCGCAGCGCCTCGGGGTTGGTGGTGTCGGCGCTGACCACGTGGTCGAACGTCGTGGAGCATTCCTGCACGACCCTCGCGTCGGCGTCGACGCACAGGACCTCCACGCCGCCGGCGACGAGTTCTTCGCCGAGGGCCTGCCCGAATCTGCCCAGCCCGAGGATCACCACGGGGCCGGAGGCGGGCGCCGAATCGTCTGCCGCGCGGGGGCCGCGGCGGAATGCGTTAACCAATGAAGGGCCTTTCTTCCGGGTAGTCGTACAGGCGCCCGCGGCCACGGGCCGCCAGGGCCCCGGCGAGCGCGAGCGGCCCGACGCGCCCCGCGAACATGAGGGCTACGAGGACCATTTGGGCGGGCACCGGCAGTTGGCCGGTGATGCCGGTGGACAAGCCGACCGTCGCGAACGCGCTGGTCACCTCGAACAGGATCTGGTCCGAGGTGAATTGCGGCGCGAGGATCAGCAGGGCCATCGTGGCGCCGGTGACCAGGACCAGCGCCGCGGCGAGCACCGCGAGGGATTGCCTGACGACGCGGACGCCCAGCCGCCGACCGTTGGAGATCACGGAGCCGTCTCCCCGCACTTCGGCGACGATGGCGGCGATGAGGACGGCGGCGGTGGTGATCTTCACGCCGCCGGCGGTGCCGCCGGAACCGCCGCCGAGGAACATGAGCACGTCGGTGCCCAGCAGGGTCGATGGGTGGAAGTCGGCGTAGTCGACGGCGTTGAACCCGGCGGTGCGGGGGCTGACGCCGGCGAAGAACGCGTTGAGCAGCCGAGTCGGCGCCGACCCGAGGTGACCCAACGCTCCCCTCCATTCGCCCGGCGCCACCAGCGCCGTGCCCGCCGGGACGAGCAGCGCGGTGCCGCCCCAGGTGAAACGCGCGGTCAGGCTCCACCGGCGCGGCGTGCGCCCCTCGAACCGGGAGCGGGCGCGGCGGGCGGTCTCCAGCAGGACGGGGAAGCCGATGCCGCCGATCATCAGCGCGAACGCCAGCGGCAGCAGCACCCACGCGTCGGAGGCGAAGCCCACGACGTTGTCGGTGTACAGGGCGAATCCGGCGTTGTTGAACCCTGAGATCGCGTGGAAGACGCCCTCCCACGCCGCCCGCGGCCAGCCGTAGCCGTACGCCCAATGGAAGCGCAGCGTCAGCACGGTCGCGACGACAACTTCGACCACCGCGGTGAACAGCACCGTCGCCCGGACCACCCAGGCGAC
>NZ_DURI01000328.1 GCF_012837295.1 Corynebacterium sp.
CGACGTTGTCGCCCGGCATGACCATCTCGGTGCCCTCCGGCAGCTTCACGACGCCGGTGACGTCGGTGGTGCGGAAGTAGAACTGCGGGCGGTAGTTGTCGAAGAACGGGGTGTGGCGGCCGCCCTCGTCCTTGGACAGGATGTAGACGGAGCCCTCGAACTCGGTGTGCGGGGTGTACGCGCCCGGCTTGGCGATGATCTGGCCGCGCTCGATGTCCTCGCGCTTGATGCCGCGGAGCAGCAGGCCACAGTTGTCGCCGGCCTCGGTGTAGTCCAGCAGCTTGCGGAACATCTCGATGCCCGTGACGGTGGTCTTCTGCGAGTTCTCCTTGATGCCCAGGATCTCGACCTCGTCGTTCACGTTCAGGGTGCCGCGCTCGACGCGACCGGTGGCGACGGTGCCACGGCCGGTGATGGTGAAGATGTCCTCGACCGGCATCAGGAACGGCTTCTCGGTCTCGCGGACCGGATCCGGGACGTTCTCGTCCACGGCGGCCATGAGCTCGACGATGGAGTCGACCCACTTCTGCTCGCCGTTCAGGGCGCCCAGAGCGGAGATGTGGATGATCGGGGCCTCCTCGTCGTAGTCCTGCTCGGCGAGAAGCTCACGCACCTCCATCTCCACGAGCTCGATGATCTCCTCATCGTCGACCATGTCGCACTTGTTCAGGGCGACGAGGATGTAGGGGACGCCGACCTGGCGGGCCAGGAGGACGTGCTCACGGGTCTGCGGCATCGGGCCGTCGGTGGCGGCCACGACGAGGATCGCGCCGTCCATCTGGGCGGCACCGGTGATCATGTTCTTGATGTAGTCCGCGTGACCCGGGGCATCGACGTGCGCGTAGTGGCGCTTCTCCGTCTGGTACTCAACGTGGGACACGTTGATGGTGATGCCGCGCTCCTTCTCCTCCGGCGCCTTGTCGATGGCGTCGTAGGCGAAGGACTCGTTCAGGTCCGGGTACTGATCGGCCAGCACCTTGGTGATGGCAGCCGTGGTGGTGGTCTTGCCATGGTCGACGTGACCGATGGTGCCGATGTTGACGTGCGGCTTCGTACGCTCGAACTTCGCCTTCGCCACTGTTAGTCCTCCTGGACGTCATGGTGGCCACGACTTTCGTAGCCACAGATTGTGGTCGCCCACCCCCACGCCTCCGCAAATGCCGACGAAAGACGGCATTTCAGGGCGTAAAGAAGGGAGCGGACAGTGCATTTTCACTGTGCCAGTTACACGATCCTAATGGTAGGGCCGGGCCCATATCAAACTCGGCCCCCCGGATCGCTTACGGGGTAACGGCCGGCACCGCGCACCACCAGCGGACCCGGAATAACGGGCCGTGTCGGCGGTGAAAAGTGCGGGCCGCTACCCTGCTCCGATCCGCGGCACTGCGGATCGGCGAAGGGTTTCGGCGACGCCCGCCGCCCCCGCAATGGTGCGGGAACGGCCGGCGCGCCGGGGCCCCGCGGCCGGAGAAGATCCGGCCGGGGCCCCTTCCGGCTTAGTTGCCGGTGCGCTCGGCGATGATGTCCTGCGCGACGGAGGACGGAACCTCGGCGTAGGAGTCGAAGATCATCGTGTAGTTGGCGCGGCCCTGCGTCTTGGAACGCAGGTCGCCGACGTAGCCGAACATCTCGGACAGCGGGACCAGGGCCTTGACGGCCTTGACGCCCGTACGGTCCTCCATGGAGTTGACCTGGCCACGGCGGGAGTTGATGTCGCCGATGACCTCGCCCATGTACTCCTCGGGGGTGATGACCTCGACGGCCATCATCGGCTCGAGCAGGACCGGCTTCGCCTTCTGCACGGCCTCCTTGAGGGCCATGGAGCCGGCGATCTTGAAGGCCATCTCGGAGGAGTCGACCTCGTGGTACTGACCGTCCAGCAGGGTGGCCTTGATGTTGACCAGCGGGAAGCCCGCCAGGGTGCCGTACTGCATGGCGTCCTGGATGCCGGCGTCGACCGAGGGGATGTACTCCTTCGGCACGCGGCCACCGGTGACGGCGTTGTCGAACTTGTAGGTCGCCGACTCGCCCTCCTCCAGCTCGTCCTGCGCCGGGGCGTAGGGCTCGAGCGAGATGATGACCTTGGCGAACTGGCCGGAACCACCGGTCTGCTTCTTGTGGGTGTAGTCGTACTTCTCGACCGGCTTGCGGATGGTCTCGCGGTACGCGACCTGCGGGGCGCCGACGTTGGCCTCGACCTTGAACTCGCGCTTCATGCGGTCGACCAGGACGTCGAGGTGGAGCTCGCCCATGC
>NZ_DURI01000329.1 GCF_012837295.1 Corynebacterium sp.
CCAGCGGCCCGCGCCCGCGGCGGGAGACGTCCATGGCCCGTCGCTGGGTCCGATCCGGACATCGTCGCGAAGCAACCAGTTGTGCACGACCTGGAGCTCGTGCTGATTGGCGCCGAGGTACGGGCCCTCGCCGGGGATCACCGTTTCGGCGGAGTCCGCGAGCAGTCCGGCGACATGTGCGGCATTGGCCCCGCGCGGCGAGCTGCCGGCGGCGGCGAGGCGGCCATGGCGGACCACCGCGAGGTTCCATCCTCCGCGGCCATCGGGGAACGCAGCCTGGAGCTGGGGGATCGAGGCCAGCGCACCCAACCGCTGTCGCCGATCGAGGGCGAGGATCAGATCCGCGGTGATGTCCCGGAGGAACGCCGCACGGCGGTAGCGTCCGGCGTCGGCCGCCGCGGAGACGTCGTCGACGAGCCGCGCGATGAGTTCCGCTCCTCCGGCGCGCAGCTCCTCGGCTACTTCCCCGAAATTGCCCGCGTCGAGATCGAGGGTGTCTTTGGTCGCCTGGGCGGCATTGCGGGTGCGGAATGGCCCGATCGCATCCCCACCGCCGGCCACGCGCGACACCTTCGGCCCGCCCTTCTTCGTCGGCGGGTTGAGGTACCACCCTTGGCCCGGTTCCTTGCGCTGCCGGTTGTACGGCGGGCGGGCGGACGCGAGCATCCGGGCCTCGCGCACTTCGGCCTCCATGCCATGGGCGCACTCGGCGACGTCGACGGACTCGGCCAGCATCACCATTTCGACCATGCGGCGGCGCGGATCGGCGCCCGTGAAGTACTGCAGAAGGCGGCGGCGCAGGTTCACCGCCGTACCTATATATAAGGGATCGCCGGATGCGCCCCGGAATACGTAGACGCCCGGGGCATGCGGGGCATCCGCGATGAGCGCCTTCTTCTCGCGCAGTCGGGGATCGACGTCGGGGGAGAAGTGCTCCAGGTCGCCCACGGTCTCGACGGAATGCCCCGCCAGACGCTCGATGAGGTGGTGGAGAACGTCGACGGTCGCCGCCGCATCATCCAGCGCGCGGTGGTTCGGCGTCACTTCGGCGCCGACGTAGCGGGCGAGGTCGCCGAGGCGAAAACTGCCCGTCCGCTTCCGGTCCAGCAACCGGCGCGCGAGCTGCAGGGTGTCGACGACCGCGGGGGCCGGCCAGGCGATGCCCAATTGCCCGCATGACGCGCGGAGGAATCCGATGTCGAACGGGGCATTGTGCGCCACCCACACCGCGCCCGACGCGAATTCCAGGAAGCGGGGGAGCACGGTGCCCAGCTGCGGGGCACCGTCGAGGTCGGCGTCGGTGATCCCCGTCAGCTCGGTGATGAAGCCGGGCAGCCTCATTCCCGGATCGATCAGGGCGCTGAACCGTCCCTCTTCGACGCCGCCGCGGACACGCACGGCGCCGATTTCGATGATGTGGTCCTCGCCCGCGCGCATCCCCGTGGTTTCGAGGTCGACGACAACGAACGTGGTCTCGCCCAGTCCGAGTTCGTCGGTGCCCGGCCCCGGTTCATCTCCGGAATCGCCGCCATTGCTTTGCGACGACCCGGCGCCGAAGCCGGAAACGGCGTCGGTCAAGGAAAGCTGGAGCGGGTCATCGGCGGTCACCCGACCGATTCTAGGGTGCCGCCCGGATCGGCCGGACCGCGGTTGCCGGTCGCTGTGGCGGATGTGAAAGCTGAGCCGCGAACCGGCCTCAAATCACAAAATGTGACGCGTTTCACATAAGTGTGATTTTAGCACCGTTCACCTTGTCGGGGGTCGTCGCGACGCAGTCCGGGGGCGAGTGTAAAAGGTGCAGGTCTCAGCCCGTTATCGCGGCGTGACACTATGGATCGACGGAAAAACGGGGTTTCATAACGGGCGGGTAACGGATTGGGGTTCATGGCGGTAACGAACCGATTTCGATTCGGACTTGGCGCGTTGGCTGGACAAGAGCCGTTCCCATTTCGTAACCTTGCCGAGACATTGAAGCGGGGCCCTCCCAGAGGTGCCGCTCATGGCAGGAAACCAAAGCCTAATCGGCGCCCGCGAG
>NZ_DURI01000330.1 GCF_012837295.1 Corynebacterium sp.
GAGACCGGCGGCGCCGACGAGGAACGAGCGGCGGGGAAGAGGGGGAAGCGGGTGATTCACGCGTCCATCGTGCCACGATCGGCGGCGGCTAGACTTCACGGCATGGCCTTTCCCCCCGCTGAAGCAATCGCAGACGTCATCCGCCCCGCAGCCGCCGCCCGCGGCCTCGACATTGAGGACGTGAAGGTTTCCGGTGCCGGACGCAAGACGCAGGTCACGGTGCTAGTCGACGGCGACGACGCCCCAGACCTCGACGTCATCGAAGCGGCGACCCGCGACATCTCCGCCGCCCTCGACGAGGCCGAGGTCAACCGCGAAATCCGCTTCGGCGAGCTGGAATACACGCTCGAGGTGAGCACTCCCGGCGTCGCCGCACCGCTTGTGGCCCCGCGCCACTGGCGACGCAACCGGAACCGTCTCGTCCGCATCCGCCTCGTCGGCGGAGACCAGCTGGTCGGACGCATCGGCGCGCTCGGCGAGGACGGCGAGCGCGTGATCATCGTCTCCTCGACGGGGCCGAAGGGGCGGCCCAAGGCCACCGGCGCCGTGCTCGAGTTGGCCACCGTGGAGCAGGCGGTGGTAGAAATTGAGTTCTCTAAAGCACCGGCGGTCGAGCTCGACCTGGCCGGACTGGATTTCGACGATGCCGTGACCCGGCTGGAGGAACTGGACAAGTGAAGATCGAACTCGCCGCCCTGCGCACCCTGGAAAAGGAGCGGGGCATCCCCTTCGGCGAAATGATGGGCCTGCTCGGCCGCGCGCTGCGGGAAGCCTACCGGGGCACGGACTCGCCCGCGCAGTACGCGCGAGTCGACATCGACTACGACTCCGGCGAGGTCACGGTCTTCGCCCAGGAGCGCGACGAAGAGGGCAACCTCGTCGCCGAATGGGACGACACCCCCGAGGACTTCGGCAAGATCGCCGCGTACCCCGTCCGCCAGACCATCCTCCAGCGCCTGCGCGACGCCGAAAGCGACAAGGTTTTCGGCGAGTACGCCGACCTGGAGAACCAGGTCATCTCCGGCGTCGTCCAGCGCGACATCCGCGCCAACGACAAGGGCATCATCGTCGTCCACATCGGCTCCGAGGCCCACGGCCGAGACGGCATCCTGCTGCCCGCCGAGCAGCTGCCGGGCGAAACCCTCGAGCACGGCGACCGCACCAAGTGCTACGTCGTCGGCGTGAACAAGACCCCGCGCGGCGTGGCCATCAACCTGTCGCGCACCCACCCCGAGCTCGTGCGCAAGCTCTTCGAGCTCGAGGTTCCCGAGGTCGCCGACGGCGCCGTCGACCTGGTGTCCATCGCCCGCGAAGCCGGCCACCGCTCCAAGGTCGCCGTGCAGCCGACCGTCAAGGGCCTCAACGCCAAGGGCGCCTGCATCGGCCCGCGCGGCCAGCGCGTCAGCGCGATCATGAACGAGCTCGGCGGCGAGAAGATCGACATCATCGACTACGACGAGGATCCCGCGAAGTTCGTGGGCAACGCCCTGGCCCCCGCCAAGGTCGTCTCCGTCGAGGTGCTCGACGAAGAGGAGCGCCAGGCCCGCGTCGTCGTGCCCGACTACCAGCTGTCGCTGGCGATCGGCCGCGAAGGCCAGAACGCGCGCCTCGCCGCCCGCCTCACCGGCTGGCGCATCGACATCCACTCCGACGCCGAGTAGGTCCGCGGCGGGCCGTCGTCAGGCAACCGCGGCCGCCGCGCCGAAAACACGGGGTTGGGATTCGAGGCCCCTTTCGGGTTAGGCTGTACAACGGCCAACGAGGAAACGACGGTGGAAG
Organism: Corynebacterium sp.; assembly: GCF_012837295.1. Taxonomy (GTDB): domain Bacteria; phylum Actinomycetota; class Actinomycetes; order Mycobacteriales; family Mycobacteriaceae; genus Corynebacterium. The sequence goes on from NZ_DURI01000330.1 coordinate 1,780, forward strand.
GACAGGTGCGTCTGCGCATGACGAGAACCCGGGACGAGCACGCCCCGAACTTCGTCGAACGCGAACGAACCTGCATCGCCACCCGCACCCGGCTGCCCGAAGGGCGGCTGCTGCGGATGGTGGCCCGCCGCGACGGCGACGCCACCCGCGTCGTCCCCGACCCCCGGCGAAGGATGCCGGGACGAGGCGCCTGGATCACCCCCACGCTCGAAGCATGGGCGGTGGCCGACAAGCGCCGCGCGTTCGGCCGCGCATTGAAGGTGTCCGCGACCGCGGACGCGAACCCGGTCCGCGAGTACCTCGAAACCCTCGGGGCACATGCCGAAGCCGCACCGTGCGGCCCCGGAGACCGGGAACCGACCAACGGAAAGACCTGAACACTGATGAGCGCACGATGAAGCATCAGCGATGAACGGCAACCGATAACGGGAGTCGGCAGTAGGCCAATGCGCGGGAAACGAACCCGCCCGGCACTGTTCGACTCCACAAGTGAGGAGAAAAGTGTCCGGAAAGCTCCGTGTCCATGAGCTCGCAAAGCAGCTCGGGGTCACCAGCAAGGAACTTCTCGCCCAGCTCAAGGAGCAGGGCGAATTCGTCAAGACCGCTTCGTCGACGGTGGAACCGCCCGTCGTCAAGCGCATGAAGCAGCTCTACGCGTCCCAGGACGGCCAGCAGGCCGGCGGCGACGCGAAGCCGGGCGCCGGCAAGCCGGGCCCGAAGCCGGCCGCCGGCAAGC